>CAVEMF010000149.1:0-3986 GCA_963616715.1 Ruminococcus bromii
CCTCCACTCCTCACTCCTCACTCCTCACTTATCCATCCCCCATAATCCATGCACAAAAAATCAGCGACCTTTCGATCGCTGATTTTTTTATTTTCCATGAATCATTTGGTACGTCACTTGGTCTAGCTGTTCGCGGTAGCTGTCTAGGGTCACGAAGAGGAGGAAGCGGTAGCCGGTCTCGGTCTTCGACGCGAAGCCGCGCAGGTAGAGCGGCAGGGCGAAGCCGTCCACCGCCAGGTAGGGTCTCATGGCGAAGCTATAGGTCTTGGGCACCGTCACGATGCGATGCAGCTGCTCCACGTGCACCATGTCGAGGGTGAGGAAATCATAAGGCAGCGGCTCGCCGGTAGCGGCGCGGGTGCCTTTGGCGATAGTGAGGAAGAATTCATTCAAAAGCCCTTCGGTTTTCAAAAGGCTCATATTGAAACGAAGCATCCGCTCGCCCGCCTCGGGGGTGTAGCCGCCAGGCATGAACATGCCGGCGAAGGTTTTCTCTGCCTCTTCGCCGCTGAGCTCAAGGCCTACCGCGAGAGCAGAGCCGGTATATTTCTTTCCTTCCATGGTGAGGAATCCCGCCGCATTAGGAAGATCCAAGACCGGAAGCGTTCGCGCAGAGAGAGATGCGCCCTTCGGCAGTTGGAGCTGTGGCAAAACGCCCCTGGCGTTTCCCAAGCAATACAGATCGAGGCCGGACTCTAAGCCCTCCGACAAAGCAGGGAAGCTTTCCAGCGAAAACTCATTCCCCACCGCAGGCGCTGCCTTCGCCTCTGCGCCATGAGCCAGTGGCCCCACCGCCAGGAGCGCTGCCACGCACAAAGCTAAACCGATTTTTTTCATTTCTTTGCTCCGGCCAATGCCTTATCTACCACCGGTTCCAAATATTTCCCCGATGCCTGGTCAGCGGCCAAGAGGGTGTAGGTGGTCTTATCAGCTTCGCGCATGATGATGCCCTTGAGGAAAAGCGGGAGCGAGAGGCCTTTGCGCTTCAGGGTGATCTGGGCGCTGCCGGTTTCATACGCCAGGCCTTCCTTGGAGGTCGCTTCCTTCCAATCGCTCTGGACTTTGAAATCGATGTCGTCCACGAAGGAAGAAATGACCGGCAAATCGTCCAGTTCGTCATCCTTAGCGGCTTCTGCCGGAGCAGCCGGCGCTTCTTCTTTCTTTTCATCAGCCTTCGCGTCCAGCGCTTTGCCATAGAGGGCCATCTGCATCACTTCCTGATCCGACAGGGAGAAAGAAATCACCATGCCCTGGTAGTAAGTGCCTTCAGCCACCGTACGCACCTGGTACACCTTGCCGCGGCGCAGGATGTCCACTGCCATTTCCGAAGCTTCCTTCGCGTAGGTAGAGCCTTCGGGGAAAACTTTTTCCTCATTCAGTGCCTTCTCGATGGTCTTGGGTGTGCTTTCCTCCATGAGCCAATCGTGGATCTGGCTTCCGAAGAAAGAGCGCTCTCCATCATACACGCTGACAGTCCCCAAGTCCAGCTTCTCTCCGCCGGACAAAACCATAGTGTCTGCATAAGAAGTCATGCCGCCTACCATCAAAGAGGCAGCTGCCACAGAGGCAACGATCCATTTCTTCATAATGTTCTCCTTTCAAAGAAATACAATTCTCTGTCCTATGGGTTTATTATAGCACCGTTTCAGGGATAAGGGATAGGGGATAAGGGATAAGGTCCGCGTACCCGCTTCGCCATAGCTTTGAGCTGGGAGCTTGGAGCTTGTAAGCTCGCCCCACGAGACGCCCAAGAGGATAGCCATACGTATTTGAAGCCTCCATTTCTTCAGGCGTCTCGAGCGAGACGCTTACAAGCTCCAAGCTCCAAGCTCCTAGCTATGACGAAGCAGGTCCGCAGGCCCTTATCCCTTATCCCCTATCCCTTCGCCAAAAAAGCAGCAAGGAAATGATTTCTCATTTCCTTGCTGCTTTCTTATTTCCGCCCCAGGTCCTTCTCGATGATCTCGCTCTTCAGATTTTGCAGAGCGTCGGAGAGATTGACCTCCATGATATGGGGATTCAGAAGCCTGGTATACTCCGGCCACAGGGTGTCCATCTGCGCGTTGGCGTAAGCGATGGTTTCAGAAAGCGTCGGGAGCGGCTGCGCCTTGCCGCCTTTGACCACAGACTTTAGCATTTCCTCGCACACATAGGTGCCCGCCTTGAGCTCCTTCTTTCTCCACTTCGCCGACTCGGTGACAAGCGTGAAGTCCTCGCCGCTGGGCATAGGTTCATCAGCGAGGCACACCAGATCGGTGATCATTTTGCCATTGCCCTTCTTATAGAAACGGCGCACCGATTTCACGCCGGGGTTCGTCATCTTCGCCACGTCATTGGAAATCTTCATCACCGGTTCGAAAGCGCCATCCTTCTCGCGAGCGCACATCTTGAAGACGCCGCCCATGGCCGGGCTTCCATCGGCGGTGATGGTCTTCGTGCCCACGCCCCAGCTGGTGACCGTGCAGCCCTGCTCCTTCAAGGACTGGATCAGATATTCATCCAAATCATTGGAGCCGGAAATGATGGCATCCGGGAAACCGGCTTCGGTGAACATGCGCTTCGCCTCTTTGGAGAGATAGCCCAGGTCGCCACTGTCGATACGGATGCCGTAAGCCTTCGGCAATTTCCCCTCGGCCTTAAGCCGCTTAAAAATCTGAATCGCATCGGGCACGCCCATTTCCAATACATTGTACGTATCCGCCAAAAGGATCAGATTGTTGTGATACTGCTTCACATATTCCTCGAAAGCCTCCAGCTCGGTATCGAAGCTCATAATCCAGCTGTGAGCCATAGTCCCCAGCACCGGGATGCCAAAGAGCCGGCCGGCCTCCACATTGGACGTGCCATTGAAGCCGCCGATCATCGCCGCCCTAGCGCCCCACAGGCCGGCGGAATGTCCCTGCGCCCGGCGCAGGCCAAATTCCATGAGCGCATCCTTCGGCGCCACCGTCCGCACCCGGCGGCACTTGGTGGCGATGAGGCTTTCATGATTCATGATCATAGAGAGCCCGGTTTCCATCAGCATCGCCTCTATGGCCGTGCCATGGAAACGAAGCAATATTTCTCCCGGAAATGCCACAGTCCCCTCGGGCATGGCATAAATGTCTCCGGTAAAATGGAAATCCTTCAAGTAATCCAAAAACTCCGGATAGAAAATCCCCAGGCTCTTCAGGTACGCGATGTCCTCCTCATCGTAGCGGAAATTTTTCACAAACTCCGCCAAGTGAGCCAGCCCCGCCACCACCGTGTAACCGCCATCGAAAGGATTCTTTCTATAGAAGCGGTCAAACACCACCTTCCGCTCATGCATGCCCTTCTTGAAAAGCGCATTGGACATGGTGAGCTGATACAAATCTGTGATAAGTCCATTGGATGACATGGGATCCTCCTTTGTATGGCGGTGATTGGCGTTGGGGGTTTAGTGATCAGTGATTAGTGATCTGTGATCAGGGCGCATTTTCCGCCGTCCAACAGATGGTGGCAGCACCTATATGTGGGAGCGCATTTAAAAGCGCCCTGATCACTAATCACTGATCACTGATCACTAAACCTCTAACCTCCCGCCCCTAAAATACACCAAAAGGACAGCGGCCTAGCTGTCCTTTCTGTGTTGGTTCTCTTTGACAGTCAAGTATACCACGGTCTACCTTCCTGTCAAGGAGATTTAGTTTTTATTCTTACACATGCAGTTCTTCCCGCAGCGCATTCTGCAAGACCTGGGAGAAATTGATCTTTCTCTTCGCGGCCATCACATCGAGCCAATGGGGAATGGTTACATTTTTTCTCACGGCCTTAGTGTCATACATCTCACGATAGGCTTGTGTGTCAGCAGCGATGAGATTTACAAATCCGCCCTTCGGCACTTCTAAAGCGGAAAGCGAAGAAGACGCAGGGATTTCTACTCCGTCCTCCTCCATCTGCCAAAGCACCAGACTCAACGCATCGCCGGCATTATACAAAGCCTCGGCCACATCATCTCCGTCTGT
>CAVEMF010000149.1:3996-5319 GCA_963616715.1 Ruminococcus bromii
CAAGTATACCACGGTCTACCTTCCTGTCAAGGAAATTTGAATGTTGTTTGTAAAACCGCTGGAGGTTTAGTGATCAGTGATCAGTGATTAGTGATCAGGACGCGTTTACCGCTGGGCGGCAGCACTTGTATGTAAGACTACAGTCAAATGCGTACTAATCACTGACTACTGATCACTGATTACTAAACCACTAGCGTAAAGCAGCGAGAGTGACGCCCTGATCACTAATCACTAATCACTGATCACTAAACCGCCGCCGCCCTATCCGGCAATATTTTCACTTCCACATCTTCCAGATGAGTCAGCACGTCAATGACCAAGTCTCTGGTGTCAGCGGTGGAATTGATCTGGCAAGTGGCGCGGGCGGGGTTCAGGGTGGTGAGGACGCCTAAGTACTCGTAGCCCTCGATGATGCGGTTCACGTAATTCACCGCTTCCCGCGGGATTTCAAAATACACTCTTGTATCATCCATGGTGCGCCTTCCTCCTTATGATGGTATACGCCGGGAAATCTTTCGCCGACTGCATGGTGAGCTCTTCCAAAGGATGCGGCGCCTTCTCTACCGCCTCGCCGTCCCCATTGACAAGCCCCTCCACCGTGAAGAGGCCCACCTCGCCCTGGGGCGTCAGATACTCCAAGGTCTCACCCACTTTGAAATGATTTCTCTGCTGCACAAGTGCGCGACCCGCCGGACTTTCGGAGGGAAGCACGAGACCTACGAAATCATAGGGCTGCTCGGGCTGGGACTTGATGTACTCCTGCGCCGTGTTGTCGGGATTCTTGAAAGCGAAAGCCGTGGTGTAAGGGCGGTGAGACACTTTTTCCAGCTCTTCTCTCCATTCGTTTCGGAAATGGAAATCCTTGCCCTCAGCATAGTACGCGTCGATGGCTTTGCGATACGCCGACACCACCGCCGCCACGTAGTACACACTCTTCATGCGGCCTTCGATTTTCAAAGACGACGCGCCGCCTTCGATGAGCTCGGGGATATGCTCGATCATGCACAGATCCTTGCTATTGAAAATATACGTCCCGTGCTCATCCTCTTCGATGGGCCAATACTGCCCCGGCCGCGACTCCTCCATGACGGAGTAACGGAAGCGGCAAGCCTGGATGCACTCGCCGCGGTTCGACTGGCGTTTGCCCTGGGTGAAAAAATTCGAGAGCAGGCACCGGCCGGACCAGGAAATACACATCGCCCCGTGACCGAAAACTTCCAGCTCGATGTCAACCTTCCTCCTGATGTCCGCCATTTCAGCCAGCGACACCTCGCGGGCGAGCACCACACGGGACGCGCCCATGGACTTCCAAGCCTTCACCGT
>CAVEMF010000150.1:0-5313 GCA_963616715.1 Ruminococcus bromii
CCGATTTCTTCGATCATGGTGAGGGAGAGGCGGCCGTCTTTGACGTGTTTGTCTTTGGCAAGGGCGGCGGCGAGGATGTCATCGGGCACGCTGGTGGAGGTGGGGAGGGCGAGGGACTTCAGGACATACTCCAGGCGCTCGGTGGTGCCGCGGGTGGTGTAGCCCAAGAGCTCGCTTCTCTTGGTGGTGAGGTACATGCCCACCGCCGTGGCTTCGCCGTGGGTGATCTTCGCGTCGTCATAGCGTACCGAGCTTTCGATGGCGCCGCCGATGCGATGGCCGAAGTCCAAGAGCTTTCTCTCTTTCTTGCCGGTGGGGTCGATTTCTACGAAGTGCGCCTTGATGGTGACGCAGCGCCGAATGATTTCCGGCAGCACGCGAAGGAGCTCCATGTCGGAATTGGCTTTTTCGAAAAGTTCAAAGAGTTCCTTGTCGGCCACGCAGCCAAGCTTCACCGCTTCGCCGAGGCCATTGTGGAGGTACTGGCGTGGGAGACTCTTGGCGAGGCTCGGGTCCACGTAGACCGCCTTGGGCTGGTAGAAGGTGCCCACCAGATTTTTTCCGGCGGAAATATCCAAAGTGATCTTGCCGCCGATAGCACTACCGATCTGGGAGAGCACGGAGGTGGGGAACTGCACATAGGGCACGCCGCGATGGAAGGTGGCGGCGGTGAAGCCGGTGATGTCGCCCACGATGCGGCCGCCCAAAGCCACGAGGACGTCGCTGCTTTCAAATCCGAAATTCACCAGGGCATTGTAAATGTGGGTCACCATCATGAGGGAGCGAGATTTCTCGCTGGATGGCACCACGATCATCTGGGTGTCCAGGCCCGCGGCTTTAAGAGATTTCACCAAGTCTTCCCCATAGAGCTTGTCGATCCCCGCTTCGGTGATGATGACCGCCTTCTTCGCGCCGGTCAAAGCCGCGATCTCCCCGCCGGCCTTGCGGACGAGTCCGCTCTCTACGATGACGTCATACGAGTCTTTCCCTAAGTTGATATGAATCTTATCCATATGCTCTCCTCCTTTGTACATAGTGATCAGTGGTCAGTAGTCAGTGATCAGGACGTGCTTCGCTGCTCGCTTGGATTTCCCATCACCCTGCATACGCACTTTCACACGCAGCCCGTGAGCTGGCAATGATTTGGTTTCTATTATACAACAGATGGAGGGGCATGCGGGGGGAAATATTGGTGGTTTAGTGATTAGTGGTCAGTGGCCAGTGATCAGTGATCAGGACTTGCTTACCGCCAGTGCATACATATAGGTGTCATCTCTATGTGTACACTGGCGTCAAATGCGCACTGACCACTGACTACTGATCACTGATCACTAACTACCAAACCAATTTCTCATTCTCCCCAAAATCATGTATAATAGAGAGAAAAGTCTTTGCACGATTGCGGAGTAGGAGGTAGTGATGGCTGAGACATATGATGCGGTAGAGGAGCAGATCATGTACGCCATGGGCGAGGAGAAGGGCGCGGGTGTGTCGCCGTCTTGCAAGGTGGCGGTGTGGGAAGCGCTGGTGAAGAATCACGCCGTCGGTTTTTTGATGGGCTATTACGATGAGGGGCTTCCGATTTCCTATGTGAGCAGCTTCCTCTTGCACACCATGGGATACAGCTTTGCGGAGTTCGAGAAGCTCACCCGCGGCCGTTTGCCTTTGGTATTTCAGGGGACATACAGTTTCTTCACGCCTGAAGCGTTCCGGAAACTCACGGGCGATGCGGAGGCTACGCTTTTGACGAAAGACCGGCTCTCTCTCTCGGCGCACCTCTATAAGAATGAGGCCTTTGACAATAGCGGCCGGCCCATGTGGGTCATGACGGTGCAGGTGGACTGGATGCGCCAGAACCTGGACCTGGTGACTCACGTGATGGGGACGGGCTTCTGGTACAGCGACTACGAGGAAGAGAAGCGCGTGATTTTCAGCAACGATTTCCGTAAGATGCTGGGCTATCATGATGTGACCGATTTTCCCAATGAATTGTCCGCTTGGTCCGAGAAGATCCATCCGCTGGATCGGGAGCGGGTGGTAGCGCTCTTTGATACCTCGGTGGCGCCGGGGAAGTCTTCCTATAGCGCGGACTATCGCATGCGCGGCGCCGATGGGGTGTATCGCTGGTACCGGGACAGCTGGGAAGTGCTTCGCTACGCCGACGGCACGCCGCGGCGCATGGTGGGCATCATCGCCAATATCGAGGAAGAGAAGGCCGCCCAAGCGAAGGCGCGGAGAAGCGATGCGTTCCATCGGGTGTATACAGGAAATAATCTGGCCGAATACTACGTGAATCTGTCGGAGAATCGATTCGTTTCCTTGAAGGAGAAGGACTCGCTCCTCGCTCACTGCGAAGCCCATGCCACTTGGGAGGAACTCATTGCCTGCTACGTGAAGGACTACGTGTGCGAGGAAGACAAAGCGGCCATGGCGCTCCTTTTCGATGGCGAGTATCTGAAAAACCAATTCGCCGAAGGGAAGAGAGAGCTCTCCATGGAGTGCCGCGTCCGCTTGGGCGGAGAGGCGCGCTGGGTGCAGAACGTCCTCGCTCGCGACGAGGCAGCGGAAGGACTTTCGGTGATCGTTTTCCTTCGCGACGTGACGGAGTCGAAAGAAGACGCCGCGCGGATGCAGGAATTATCCCATGTGAAAAATGACATGGACCTCCTCATCGAAGGCACAGTGAAGCTGGTGAATCGCTACGCCTCCTGCGACATCGTGAATGATACCTACAATTTCTATCGGCTGCGGGAAGACATCGGCTTTGCGCCCAGCGGGGCGTACCATGATTTCGCCCATTACCTGGCTGCCACCTTCAAGCTCATCGGCGATGGAGATCAGTCGCTTTCAGAAATCATAACGCCCGCGCATTTGCAGAGAGTGCTGCAAAATCCGGAGGACGTCTTCCGCTTTGAGTATGCCACCCTTGACGAGACCCAGTACAAGTCGCTGTCGGTGACGCCGCTGCAGTGGGAGAATGGGGTGCTCCAGAAGGTACTCTTCATCGCCCAGGACATTACCGATGAGAAGCGCGTGGAAATCGCCTCTCGCAAAGCCCTCATCGAAGCTTACGAGAATGCCAACCGCGCCAACCAGGCAAAGACCGATTTCCTGTCCAATATGTCCCACGATATCCGCACGCCCATGAATGCCATCGTAGGCATGACTGCCATCGCCGGCGCGAACATCGACAACAAAGACCGCGTCATGGATTGCCTTGCCAAAATCACCCAGGCCAGCCGCCACCTCTTGGGCCTCATCAATGAAGTCCTCGACATGGCCCGCATCGAAAGCGGAAAGATTTCCTTGAACGAAGAGGAATTCAATCTCTCGGACCTGATGGACAATCTCATCAATATCACCCGCCCGAGCCTCGAGGCCCACCGGCACCGCTTGGAAGTCCACATCGCCCGCATCGTCCACGAAGACGTGATCGGCGACAGCCTGCGCATCCAGCAGCTCATTACGAACATCATGAGCAACGCCATCAAGTATACCCCCGACGGTGGGAAGATCACCTTCGGCATCGAAGAAATCCCCACCCAGTCCGCCGACGTGGCGTGCTATGAATTCATCATCGAAGACAATGGCATCGGCATGAGCGAAGAATTCCAAAAAATCATGTTCGAGCCATTCTCCCGCGCCGATGACAAGCGCACCGGCGAAGTGCAGGGCACGGGTCTGGGCATGGCCATCGCCAGAAATATCGCCCAGATGATGAATGGTAACATCACCGTAGACTCCAAGCTTGGTGAAGGCACCAAATTCACCATCAACATTTCCCTGCGCATCCAGCACACCGAGGAAGAACAGCTGGACCGCCTGGTGGACCTGCCGGTCCTGGTGGTAGACGACGACCCGATCTGCTGCGAAAGCACCGTGGAAATCCTGAATGAAATCGGCGTCGATAGCGAGTGGGTCACCTCCGGCGAAGAAGCGCTGGTGAAGACCCAGGCCCTGAAAGATAGAAATGGAAATTACTACGCCATCATCTTGGACTGGCACATGCCCGGCATGGACGGCATCGAGACCGCAAGGCGCCTGCGCCGCATCGTCGGCCCCGACGTGACCATTATCATCCTCT
The DNA here is from genome assembly GCA_963616715.1 of Ruminococcus bromii. Taxonomy (GTDB): domain Bacteria; phylum Bacillota; class Negativicutes; order Veillonellales; family Dialisteraceae; genus Dialister. Next base: position 4,085 of record CAVEMF010000150.1, read on the forward strand.
CGGGCTACGACTTCAGCGGCATCGAAGCCGAAGCTAGAGCAGCCGGCGTCAATGACTTCATCATGAAGCCCCTTTTCCGCTCCCGCCTCATCACCGCACTGAAATCCAATGCCTGCGATCACAAAAAGGCGCCCCGGAAAGAAGACATCGAGCTCTCGAACGTGGACCTTACCGGTAAACGGATCCTCCTCGTGGAAGACAACGCCTTGAACCGCGAAATCGCCGAAGAGCTCCTCTCCGTGACCGGCGTTTCCATCGATAGCGCTGTCAATGGCAAAGAAGGGGTCTCCTATTTCGAAGAGAAACCGGAAGGCTACTACGACCTCATCTTCATGGACATCCAGATGCCCGTCATGAATGGCTACGAAGCAGCGTCTGCCATCCGCGGCTCCGGGAAATCCGACGCCCTCGCTATCCCCATCCTCGCCATGACCGCCAACGCCTTCGCCGAAGACGTGCTCCTCGCCAAGAATGCCGGCATGAACGAACACATCGCCAAGCCGCTAGATATGGAGAAACTCGCCGACGCCCTCCGGCGGTGGATCAAATAAGGATTTAGTGATCAGTGATCAGTAGTCAGTGAGCAGGACGCGTTTGGCTGCGCAGTCAGATACGTCCAAGCCCTCTTCTCTGAAGGGGGTGCCCGCAGGGCGGGTGATGCTCCGTGTGCTGCCTATCGACTACCGTCCACTGGCTCATATCTCGTGAAATTAAAAAATTTGAGAACGTAAAAAGCCGGAAGGCAAAGAGATGAAAAAACTCTTTGCCTTCCGGCTTTTGTTGTGGGAAAAGGAGAGCGTGCTTTCGTGCTTCCTCATAGCTAGGAGCGGGGAGCTTGGAGCTTGTAAGCCCGCCCCACGAGACGCCGGAAGAGCTGAGTGAGAGATGGCAGCGCGCGCACCTGCTTCCCCACTACCGTTATCCGTCCACCGTGTAACCGTTTACCGACTCGTTTGCTGATAGCGAGCCGTGAAGCGATACACCTTTTGCGTAAGAGCTTATCACTCCATGGCTCGCTATCGGTAGTATGCACGGTTAACGGTTATACGGTAAACGGTTCACGGTAGTGGGGGAGCAGCCAAACGCGCGAGGGCCACCGACTACCGACTACTCAATCGATAGCAGAAACCGGCTAGGGTGAGCCAGCAGCCAAACGCGCCCTGATCACTGATCACTAATCACTGACTACTAAACCGATAGCGTAGGGCAGCGAGAACTTGCGCCCTGAT
>CAVEMF010000151.1:0-5299 GCA_963616715.1 Ruminococcus bromii
CCTACGTGAGTAGACCCTTGGAGAAGGGCCCTCCGATAGCGCCGGATAGAAATGCCTCGCCAGAGGCATAATCAGCACTAGCCCTAAGCCTGCCTACTGACTCATCCGCTTCCCCACGCCGTCATCCCGAGCGTAGCCGAGGGATCCATTCTCGATAGCGGTAAGCATGCCCGCTGCCACGACTCTTCCGCGCGGACTCCTTTCGCATCGCATTGGACTTTCATCGAAGGCTTTTCCCTTTCCCGCTATGGGTGAATAGATCCTTCGGCTTCGCTCAGGATGACAAGCAAGAGAAGCGGATGAGTCAGTTGGCATGCTTACCGCTACTGCTGGTTATGCGCCTACGGCGCATTTCTATCCGGCCCTATCGGGCGACCCTTCTCCAAGGGTCTACTCACGTAAGGCTAGGGAACCACTGATTAAATCGAAGATTCAAAAATCATAAGAATTTTTATTCATAGCTTCGTCAAGAAAATCCTTAAATAGCTCGCTATTCGCGGATTTCCTTTCCTCGCTCTGAATAAAAATTCAAGAATGATTTTTGAAAACGATTTAATCAGCGCTTCCCTAGCCCTACATGAGTAGACCCTTGGAGAAGGGTCGCCCGATAGGGCCGGATAGAAATGCGCCGAAGGCGCATAACCAGCAATAGCCCTAAGCATACCTAGTGACACAGCTGCTTCCCCACATCGTCATCCTGAGCGTAGCCGAAGGATCCATTCTCGATAGCGGTAAGCATGCTCGCTGCCACGACTCTTCCGCGCGGACTCCTTTCGCATCGCGCCAAGCTTTCATCAAAAGCTTTCCTGCTTCCCGCTATTACTGAATAGATCCTTCGGCTTCGCTCAGGATGACAGGCAAAAGGAACGGTAGCCACCAGCAGGCATACTTACCGCTACTGCGGGTTATGCCTCTGGCGAGGCATTTCTATCCGGCCCTATGGAGGGCCCTTCTCCAAGGGTCTACTTTCTTAGGGCCATAGCAACAAATCGATACTAAACATCAGCATAAAATCCTTAACTCAAACTGCATTCCTTTTTCTGGCGTCTCGTGGGGCGCGCTTACCAGCTCCTAGCTCCTAGTTCAAAGCTTGAAAGTATATCGGTTGAGTGACAAATAGTATGCAAAAGTTTTTCTAAATGGGTTCATGGTTCAGGGGTCGGGGTTCAAGGGGTGGTACGCCGCATCAAATTAAAAAGCGGCGTGAGTTTTGAAATAGGCGACCATGGGCTGACTTTTCAAAATTCGCGGCGCTTCTTAACTTGTGCGCCGCACCTCCCCCTTATCCCTTATCCCCTATCCCCTATCCCTTATCCCTTGTCGTTGGAGCCGAACGCGCCCTGACCCCTGATTACTAACCACTAAATCACCCCCTGCTCCTCGCGGCGTTTTGTTGTATAATAGAATACAAATCAAAAGAAAAGCAGATTCCATGAATCTGCCTTTTTCTGTAATTGGTGGTCGGTAGTCGGTAGTCGGGGCGCGCCTTCCACCTTTCTACCCCCTTCCTCTGGAAGGGGGATCAAGGGGGTTGGCTTTCCCCTGAAAGGATAGAACCGTGGAGCGGTGGAGTCTAAGAGGGCAGAGCCTTACTTATTAAGCCCTCTTCTCTCCCGAGGGTGCCCGAAGGGCGGGTGATGCTTCACACATTTGGCTGCGTCCTCGCCCAACCCCCCTGCCCCCCTTCCTGAGGAAGGGGGTAAATGCGACGAATGGGGCTGGCGTCAAGTGCGGCCCGACTACCGACTACCGATTACTAAAAACCGATAGCGTATAAAAGGAGATACAGCATGGGCGACAAGAAACTCAAAGTCGGCTGCTATGGTGCCAAGGGGTCTTACACCTACGAGGCCATGGAGCAGCAGTTTGGAGATCGGGAGAGAGAGGAGTCGTATTTCCCTCTCTTTGAAGACGTGGTGAAAGCGGTGAAGAGCGGGGAGATCGACTACGGCGTGATGCCCATCGAGAATTCTTCCACCGGCGGCATCACCGAGGTCTATGACCTGATTCAGAAATATGATTGCGCCGTGGTGGGCGAGCAGATGGTGAAGATCGAGCACAATCTTTTGGGCGTGCCGGGGGCGACTTTGGATGACATCGACACGGTGTACTCGCACCCCCAGGGCTTTGCGCAGTGCCGGCCCTTCTTCAATGAGCATCGGGATTGGCACTTGGAGCCTTATTTCTCCACGTCTCGAAGCGCCGAGCGGGTGGCGGAGGACGGGAAGAAGAACCAGGCAGCAGTGGCTAGCCGCACGGCGGCGCGGCTCTATGGCCTGGAAGTTTTGGCGGAAAATATTTTCTTCAACGCCAGCAATTACACCCGCTTCTTCATCATCGGGCCGAAGATGGAAATCACCGAGGACTCCGACAAGATTACCCTTGTGATTTCAGTGAAGCACGAGCCGGGCGCGCTGTATCACGTGCTGGGCTATTTCTTCTACGGCGGCATGAATATGACGCACCTGGAGTCTCGCCCCATGGAAGGCCGGCCTTTCGAATATTTCTTCCACATCGACGTCATGGGCCGCATCCACGACCCGTCCAACGCCCAGACCCTCCACGGCCTCTCGTCTATGTGTACGTACTTTAAGATTTTGGGGAATTACCCGGCGTGCAAGCGGTGAGAGTGGATTGGTGGGGATAGGAGAGAAGTCAAGGGATAAGGGATAGGGGATAAGGGATAAGGCGCATTTAATGGTGAAGTCGGATACGCCTTATGCCTTCTTCTCTGAAGAAGGTGGCCGAAGGCCGGATGATGCCTGTTTCGTTGTGGTTCCCTGGCTATGACGAAGCAGGTAAGCAAGTCCTTATTCCCTATCCCCTATCCCTTATCCCCTTTCCCGCAACTCTTTAATCCTCCAATTTTGCCAAAAAGGAGCAGACAAATGAAACTCGGCTTGATCGGCGAGGTGCTGGGACACAGCCTATCGCCTGCTATCCATGAGAAATTATTTCAGAAAATACAAAAGGACAGCACCTATGAGCTCATCGAGATCCCGAAGGCGGATTTCGCGAGCCGCCTTCCCGAGGTGCTCGCAGCGTATGATGGGCTCAATGTGACGATCCCCTATAAGCTGGACGTGATTCCCTTCCTTGATGAAGTGTCCCGCGAGGCAAAGACCATCGGCGCGGTGAATACCATCGCCAAGGTGGACGGGAGGCTCAAGGGCTTCAACACGGACTACATCGGATTTCAGCGGACGGTGCACAAGATCCACGCCGACGTGAAAGGAGAGTGCGCGGTGGTCCTTGGCCACGGCGGTGCGTCGCGGGCGATCATCCAGTGTCTCTACGATGAGGGGGCGAAGGAAATCGTGATCGCCTCCCGCCATCCGCAGGACGTGGACGCGGATTTCCTTGCCTTCGTAAAAGAGAGACGCGGGGAAATCATTTCTTATGAAGACCTCGAAGCGTCTGCGGGCGGCTATCTCCTGGTGAACGCCACGCCGGTGGGCATGTATCCCAAGGTGGGCGTCTCCCCGATTTCCGAAGCCCTCACCCGCCGCTTCCCCAAGGTGATCGATATCATTTATAATCCAAAGGAAACGAAGCTCCTTTCCGATGCGAAAGATGCCGATAAGGCGAACGGCATGTACATGCTGGTGATGCAGGCCATCGCCGCAGAGGAAATCTGGATGGGTGAGGAGATCGACGAGCGCGTGGCAGAAGAGATCGCCGGAGAGATGGAGCAGTAATGCCGCCAGTGCAAACTTGTCGCTGTTAGGGTTCAAGGTTCAGGGGGCAGGGTTCAAGGGGTGGTGCGGCGCACAAATCAGGAAGCGCCGCAAGTTTGAAAAGTCGATTCGCATTTTCTATATTTCAAAACTCACGCCGCTTTTTAATTTGATGCGGCGTACCTTCCCTTGAACCTTGACCCCTGAACCTTGAACCTTTCTACGCCTTATTCCTAAACCACTACAGTTAAACTAACGATTAACAACAAAAGGAGAAGATATGAACCAATTCAAAGCGGGCGATACGAATGCGGTCGTATTGGCCGGGATGTGCACGGCGCTGGCCGTGATTCTTTCTATGATCGGCTTTTATGTGCCGGTGCTCTCGCTCTTGGGGCTCTTGGCGCTGCCGCTGCCGATCGCTTACCTGGGCATCAAGGAGGGCGTGAAGTGGTCCTTCGTGGCCACTGTGGGCATCATGGTCCTGGACTCTATGCTCTTTGGCTTCACGGTGGCCTTCTTCATGACCATCATGTTTGGCTTCACCGGCGTGGCCATGGCGTACAGTTACAAGAAGCAGCACAGCGCCTTCAAGACCTTCGCCCTCATTGTGGTGGTGATGTTTATTTCCATGATCGCGAACCTCATGGGCTCGGCGTACCTGATGGGCATGTCGGGGGAGCAGATTTTTGGAAATATGATTGACCAGATGCAGGCCATGTCGAAGGAAGTGTCCTCCATGATGGCGTCGGGCGATCAGCTGGCGCAGGTGGAGAAGCAGACGGAGGAAATGTATGCCGCCGTCCGCCGCCTGGTGCCGGCTGCGCTGATTCTGGCGCCGATGATCATCGCTTGGGGCTGCATGGCCATCGAGAAGAAGGTCTTCACCCGCTTGGGACTCACGGATTTCCCCCAGTTCCCGCCTTTTGCGCGCTGGCACTTCCCGCGGATTTTCCTGGCGTTCCTCCTCGCTTGCTTTGTGGCGCAGTATTTCTCCCTTCCGGAAATCTGGCAGGACGTGGTCTACAATGTGGGCGTGGTGTGCTACTTCGTCCTCTGGCTCCAGGGGCTTTCGACACTCTGGTGGCTGCCGAAGATCTATCCCTTCATGAAAAAATTCCGCCTTATCCTGGTGATCCTCTCCCTGTGGATCCCGCTCCTCCAGATCTTCACGGTGTACCTCGGCGTGTCGGACATGGCGCTGAATTATAGGAAGAAGAGGGGGTACGAATAAAAGTGAGGAGTGAGGAGTGAGGAGTGAAGGTGCGCCGCATCAAATTGTATAGCGGCGCAAATTTGGAAATGGGCAAACGCATTTAGCTGCTTTCCCACTACCGTTATCCGTTTACCGTGTAACCGTTAACTGGCTCTTTTACCGGTAGCGAGCCGTGAAGCAATACGCCTTCTGTGTAAGAGCTTATGGCTCCACGACTCGCTATCGGTAGTATGCGCGGTAAACGGTTATACGGTAAACGGTTCACGGTAGTGGGGAAGCAGCTAAACGCGCGCTGACTTACTAAACTCGCGGCGCTTCTTAACTTGTGCGCCGCACCACCACTCCTCACTCCTAACTCCTCACTCCTCACTAAACCGACAGCGTTCTTTCCACTGGAGTCCCCATC
>CAVEMF010000152.1:0-5263 GCA_963616715.1 Ruminococcus bromii
CGAGGCACTTCTATCCTCCGCTAACGCGCGCCCCTTCTCCAAGGGGCTACGGATTAAGGCTAGCGTAACATAACGATTCTACCTGCTGGTATTTAAATTTCTGACTTGGCATTAGCCTGATCAGCGACATGAGGGGAACCGACTACCGACCACAGACTACTGACTACTTATAACAAGGAGAACTCTATGAAAAATACATGGTATGCTGCTTTGCTTCTGACACTGGGGCTTGGGGTCTTTCCTTTGGGCGCTTGGGCGGAGGCGGCGAAGGAGCCGGTGATTGCCGCTGAGGAGAAGGTGGAGAACCCTGCAAAGGATGAAAAAGAAACTGCCGAAGAAGTACCCGCCAAAGCAGAAGATGCAAAAGAAGTAAAAGAAGAAGCCAAGGAAGCTGTCGGAGGGGCGAAGGACGAAGAAGCAACCTCCGAGGCGAAAGAAGAAAAAGAGCAGAAGAAAGAAGAGAAGAAGGAAGAAAAGAAAGAGGAGCCTCTATTTCCTATCGATGGCCGGGCATTAGAAGAGGCGGATTTCGCACTGCCTGATCTCCCCATGGGAAGCCATGTGGACGCTGTGAAAGCATGGCACGGAAGAGCGAAGGAAATCCGTCGGGGAAGTCTCGCCGATACCTATGTGTGGGACGATGTGACCGTGCGGGTGCATCCGGATTTCTTGGATACGTATAATGACAGAGACGATCTTTCTCTGGGCAAGCTCCCGCCGTCGGGGGTGACGGCTTGGGAAATCACCAGCGGTGATGTAGCGACTGTCCGCGGTATTCATGTGGGAAGCCGCCGGGAGAATGTGCTTCGCGCTTACGGGCGGCCCACTCGGATTTCCTGGGACGGCGAGAAGGGGACTTTCTATTTCATCTACGAAAAAATGGAAGAAAATTTAACTTTTGCTATTTCACAAGACATGGTAAAATCTATCCGTGCGTCTTTGGGGAAAGCCAAGCCGGTAACGCTTGCAAAGGGTGGCGATCACCTGCCTGAGGCTGATTTCTCTTTGGCCGGCCTTACCATGCATCACCATTTCAAAGACTATTCTTTCATGGAATGGGAAAAGAAAATTACCAATCCCGATGAAGAGGTGTGGTACTACAAAGGCTACGCGGTCCGCATGACGCCGAAGGATAAGCTGATTCGCGGATTTTTCCTGACCGATGGGCGGATGGTCACGCCTCGGGGGCTCGCTTTAGGCGACGAGGCGTCCACTGCTGAGCTTCTCTATGGAGCGCCGGGGAAATTGGAAATGGACACTCGAGACGGCGCGCCGCGGACGGCATCGATTTATTTCTCCAAAGGGGAAGAGAATGTTTTCATCATCTACCTGAAAAATAAAAAGGTAGACAGCATCGCTGTGGCGGAGAATCCGCAGCATAAAGGAAATACACCCGCATAGCGTGAGTGTATTGGAGAGAGTTTTTTGAGGTGGGACAGTGTACGATTATTTTTGCGCGTTTGTTGTAGGGGTTGTTGAAGGCTTGACGGAGTATATTCCTGTATCCTCCACGGGCCATATGATTATTGTGGGCCATATGTTGGGCTTCGAAGGCACATTGGCCGATTTGTTTGACGTATTTATCCAGCTGGGGGCCATTCTTTCGGTCTTGGTGGTGTATCGCGAGAAATTCCGTTTCATCCTGAATACCCATCACTGGTTCCGTAGACGAGGCCCGTCCCTTTTGAACCTGGCCATTGCCATGTTCCCGGCTTGCTTTGTGGGTCTCATTTTCCACGACTTCATCAAGCACACCCTCTTTGGGCCTATGACCGTGGTGGTAGGTCTCGTGTTGGGCGGTATCTTCATGATCGTGGCCGAAAAAATGAGAAAGCATTTCTCTGTAGTGGATGTGGATAGGATCACCTGGCAACAGGCTTTGAAGATCGGTCTCTTCCAGTGCCTCTCCCTGTGGCCTGGCTTCTCCCGAAGTGGCAGCACCATCGCCGGTAGCTTACTCCTGGGGATTTCTCGAAAAGCAGCCGCCGACTTCACCTTCATCATGGCCGTGCCGCTCATGTTCCTGGCATGCTTCTATGATTTGTTGAAGACCATCAAATATTTGGAATTCGGCGACTTTGGTATCCTCTTGGTTGGCTTCGTCACCGCCTTCGTGGTAGCTTACGGCTCCATTATTTGGTTCTTGAAATTCTTGAACAAATCGACTTTGACCGGCTTTGCTATCTATCGTTTCGTGGTGGCAGTATTCGCACTCATTTATTTCTGGTAAGGAAATACAAAAAGCACTGTAGGAAATCAAATTCCTGCGGTGCTTTTTTTAGTAATCAGGGTGTGCGATGCCTTCTTTGGGAAGAAGGTGCCCGAAGGGCGGATGATGGTTAATTCATAGTCAGGGCGCGTCCTTATCCTTGGATGCGCCCTCGATTTCTTCATTTCTTTATCCCGCCTACTAGTCAAAACAGGCCATACATGGTATTATTAAATTTGTGAAAAAAGATTAAGAAAATCGCGCGTTGATTTTCTTATGAAGGGGTGATTTCATGAAGACCTATATCCGCATCAAGCATACCGGAGAATTTTACGATAGCAGCTGCTACGCGGCCTATGCCGGTTGCCAAGAACTGGAGATTCCGGTGAAACCATACAAGGTGGTCTATTCCATTTCGGATAATGATCCTCATGATCCTGTGGTGGGTACCTACTCGGACGTGAAGGTGGCCTTAGAGCAGCTGGGCGTGAAGCTGACGCCTTTGGATTATCCCGATGAACTGTTACCTTTTATGGGAAGAAAAGTTTGGAAATCTACACTTTTCACCATCACCAGCCATGCAGAGGATTGGCATGTGTTTGTGAAACCGGTGGAAGATGTGAAGCGTTTCCATGGCACCGTGCTCGACAAATCAGAAGATTTGATCAAGCTGGGCGGAGGCCTGGAAGATATCGATGTATGGTGCAGCCAGAAGGTGCATTTTATTTCCGAGTGGCGCCTGTGGGTGCTCCAAGGAGAAATCGTAGGTCTCAAGCCATACAAAGGCAGATGGGATGTGTTCCCGGATGCAGAGGTGCTGAAGAAAGCGGTAGCGGCTTACCACTCCGCACCGGCAGGCTATGCGCTCGACTTCGGCGTCACCGATGACGGCCGCACACTTTTGGTAGAAATGTCCGATGGATACGGCCTCGCCTCCTTCGGCCTGAAAGCCCCGATTTACATGCAGATCCTGGCCGCTCGCTGGCAGGAACTCACAAAAGACGTAAAAGTCGAAGAGGAGTAAGGGAAGGACATCACCCGCCCTTCGGGCACCCTCTTCAGTGAAGAGGGCTTGCGTCTTATCCCTTATCCCTAAAACTACTATAAATTCATATTTACTTGTTCGTATGGCACCGATGCTGGAAGTACCTTTGTGTTTTCTGAAAGTCATCGGTGCTTTTGTTACCATGTTTTTCATAATGGAGGAGCCTATGGCTGGGATGAATGCTGAATTTCTTCAGCGATTAAAAGATAATGTCAATATACTAGACATCATCGGCTCCTATGTGACCTTAAAGAAGAAAGGAAGATACTACTTCGCTTCCTGTCCTTTCCATGGGCCGGAGAAGACGCCGTCTTTTTCCGTGTCACCGGAGAAGGGATTTTATTACTGTTTCGGCTGCCATGCCAGCGGCGATGTGTATAGCTTTTTGGAAAAGATGGATCATATTTCCTTTCGAGAAGCGGTAGAGAAGCTGGCGGACTATGCCCATATGGAAATCCCGGCGGAAGAAGTGTCGCCGGAAGAGCGGGCGCGGGCGGCTATGACGAAGAAGCTTTATGAAGTGACCGCTTTGGCGGGGGACTATTTCCATGCCTGCCTCACCCGCACGCAGATGGGAAAGACCGGCATGGCCTACTTCGAGAAGCGCCATCTTTCTATGGAAACCATCGAGAAGTTTAAGCTCGGCTTTGCACCGCCGGAGTGGCAGCGGCTGTACCATGATTTCACCATGAAGAAGCAAGTCGATCCGAAACTGCTTCTGACCGCCGGCCTTTGTGCCAATAAAAATAATCGCTACTACGATGTGTTCCGCAATCGATGCATGTTTCCTATCCTGGACCTCAAAGGCCAGGTGGTGGCATTCGGCGGCCGCGTGATGGATGACAGCAAGCCGAAATATTTAAATTCGCCGGAAAGTCCCATTTTCAATAAGCGCCGTCTGCTTTTTGCTATTTACCAGGCCTTACCGGAAATTCGCAAGAAGCGGCAGGCCATCATGGTAGAAGGCTACATGGATGCCATTTCCCTGCATGCCCACGGCGTCACCAATGCGGTGGCATCTCTAGGGACTGCTTTCACGGTGGAGCAGGCGCGGCTTTTGAAGAAATACGCCGATGAAATCGTCTTTTCCTACGACATGGACGCAGCGGGGCAGAACGCCACCAAGAGGGCGCTGGAAATCGCCGGCTCTGTGGGCTTGAAACTTCGCGTGGCCATGGTGGGCGAGGGGAAAGACCCTGACGAATTTGTAAATCTTCATGGCGGCGAAGCGTATATAGAAGTGGTGAACCAAGCGCAGCCGGCGCTGGACTATCTCTTCGGCGCGCTATGCCGCCAGTACGATGCCACCACTTTGGATGGGCAGCACCATATATTGGATGATATGTTCACTGTCCTCTTGGCCCAGCAGGACACCTTCCAATTCAATGCGTTCATCCGCAAAATGGCGCGGGTCATGCACATGGATGAAGGGATGATTCGCAGCGAAGCTTTGGCCTTTGCGAAGAAAAATCATTCCGATGTGTATATTTCCCAGAAAACGCCGGTGGAAGCGCCTACCATGGATGCTTCGCCGCAGATTCGAAAGCAAAAGCGCTTAGAGGCGGGATTCCTCACCTATTGCCTTCGCTACCAAATGCTGCCGGAAGGCTGGGAAGAGCTGAAGCATTACCAATTTGCTGATCCCTTCTATCAAAAACTTTTCGAAGCCATCACTTCTATGGCAGGGAGTGAAATCACCCAAGAGGCCGTGGAAGGCAAACTTCCGCGAGACGATATCCCGCGCCTCGCTGCGCTTCTGATGGATGAAAACGAAGTGGGCATGGTGCCGAAAGAAGAGTACATCTGGCCCATGAAGAAAATGTATTTACAAAAAGAATACCGCCTCCACACCGCCAAAGTGCAGGAGCTCATGAATACAGACCCCGAGGCGGCAAAGCAAGAGCAACTCCTCTGCATCCAGCTTACCAAGGAAATCATGGCGCTGGGAAGAGGCCAGTAATTATTACGTTGGGTAATCCGCTTCCTTTAGAAGGTCGAGGGGTCATGCT
>CAVEMF010000153.1:0-5254 GCA_963616715.1 Ruminococcus bromii
CTAATCACTGACTACTAAACCGATAGCGTAGGGCAGCGAGAACTTGCGCCCTGATCACTGATCACTAATCACTGATCACTAAGCTGGACTACTTCTTATTCTTCTCCCTGGCCACCAGGATCGGGTCGCCCCCGAGGCCCCAGTTTTCCAGCGGCACCTCGTCGATGGTGACCACGGTGGAGGCGGGATTTTTGTGAAGCACGTCGGCCAAAAGGTCCGTGACTCCGCGAATGAGCCGAGCCTTCTGCTCCGGCGTCACATTTCCCTCGCGGGTGATTTTGATGTTTACATAAGGCATAAGAATCTCCTTTGCGGTAGATGGGTAGTGATCAGTGATCAGGGGTCAGTGATCAGGGCGTCAGTATCGATGTTTGACGCTGGCCCTATTTATCGCATTTACCCCCTTCCTCCGGAAGGGGGGCAGGGGGGGTTGGGCGAGGAAGCAGCTGCTTGGGCTACCACCAACCCCCGCCCTTCGGGCCCTCCCCCTTCCAGAGGAAGGGGGTTATATAGCAGAAAATGCGCCCTGATCACTGATCACTGACCCCTGCTCACTAAACCACTCACTTCAGCAAATTATTATCTTCAAAATAATTGATTCTCATAGCGCGGCGGACTTCGTAGAGGGTGCATGCGGCGGTGTTGCCGGCTCTTTCGCAGCCCTGCATGAGGATGTCCTGCACGTCGGGGAGGTGTTTCTCCCAGTCTTCGCGGCGCTCGCGGATCGGGCGGAGGGTCTCCTGCATGACGTTATTGAGGAAGCGTTTCACTTTCACGTCGCCCAAGCCGCCGCGGGTGTAGTGGGCTTTCATTTCGTCCAGGTTCGCGTACTCCGGTGCGAAGGCAGCGAAGTGCTCCGGTGTGCTGAAGGCGTCGAGGTAGGTGAAGACCGGATTTCCTTCCACGTGGCCCGGGTCGTCGCGGCGCAGGTGCGTGGGGTCGGTGTACATGGACATGATCTTTTTCTCGATGTCTTCCGGTGAATCAGCGAGGTAAATGCAGTTGCCGATGGACTTACTCATCTTCGCTTTGCCGTCGGTGCCCGGCAGGCGCAGGCAGGCTTTGTTGGAGGCGAGGACGATTTCCGGTTCCACCAGGACTTCGCCGTAGGTGTCATTGAATTTGCGGACGATCTCGCGTGTCTGTTCCAGCATGGGTTCCTGGTCTTCGCCTACTGGCACGTGGGTGGCCTTGAAGGCGGTGATGTCGGAGGCCTGGCTCACGGGGTAGCAAAGGAATCCGGCGGGGATGCTGGCTTCGAAATTTTTCTGCTGGATTTCTGCTTTCACTGTCGGATTTCTCTGAAGGCGAGCCACGGTGACCAGGTTCATGTAGTACATGGTGAGCTCGGTGAGTTCCGGCACCATGGACTGGATGAAGATGCAGGACTTCTGCGGGTCAAGGCCCACGGCCAGATAGTCGAGCGCTACCTGGAGGACATTCTTTCGTACCTTCTCCGGGTTCTCGGCGTTGTCCGTCAAAGCCTGGGTGTCGGCGATCATGATGTAAATGTCGTCAAAGGCGCCGGAGTTCTGCAGCGCTACGCGTTCGCGAAGGGAGCCTACATAGTGGCCCACATGAAGGCGGCCGGTAGGGCGGTCGCCGGTAAGGATAACTTTTCTCATAGTCTTTCTCCTGTAAATGATGGGATATGGTTCTTTTTATTGTAGCACATTTTGGGGGAATAGTGGGAATGACGCTATCGGTTTAGTGATCACTGATCACTAATTACTAAACCGACAGCGTTTCAATCACGAAACATAAAAGAGCCGCAGAACATCTGCGGCTCTTTCTCACCCCAGCACGTCGGCCAGGACTTTCATGAGCTTGGGGATCTCGATGGGCTTGGGGACGTGGCCATTCATGCCGGCTTGGAAGGCGAGTTTCTTATCTTCTTCAAAGGCATCGGCGGTCATGGCGATGATGGGGGTATTGGCGATTTTGGAATTGGGGAGGGTGCGGATTTCTTTGGTGGCGATGTAGCCATTCATGCGGGGCATCTGGATGTCCATGAGGATGAGGTCGTACTGACCTTCCTGGGCCATTTTCATTTTCGATACCGCCACGTCGCCGTCGTCGGCCACGTCCACGATGAATCCTTTTTCCTCCAGGATGGAGAGGGCGATTTCCTGATTGAGCTCGTTGTCCTCCACCAGGAGAATTTTCTTGCCCTGGAAATCCACGTCGTGGTAGTCGTGCTTGGGCTTGGCGTTTTGCGGCTGCGACTTGGTGAGCACGTCGCGGAGCTCGGACATGAAGAGCGGCTTCTCACAGAAATTCGTGACGCCGGCGGCGCGGGCTTCCTCTTCGATGTCGGACCAGTCGTAGGCTGTCAAGATGATGATGGGCTTGCTGTCGCCGATGACGCCTCGGATGCGGCGGACGGTCTCGATGCCATTCATGTCGGGCATGAGCCAGTCGATGATGAATACATCAAATTCCTCGTGCCGCTCCACGGCGAACCGCGCGCGGGCCACTGCCTCTTTGCCGGAGGTGGTCCACTCGCAGTGCATGCCGATCTTGTCGAGCATCTTGGTGATGCTAAAGCAAGTCTCCATGTCATCGTCGGCGATGAGGGAGCGCAGGCCTTGGAGCTCGGAAATATCATAACTGGTGGCGTCTTCCACGATGCGGAATTGTACCGTCACCACAAACTCTGTGCCCTGACCGATGGTGCTATTCACCCGGATGGTGCCGCCCATCATGTCCACGATGTGCTTACTGATGGCCATGCCAAGGCCGGTGCCCTGGATGCCGCTCACCGTGGCTGTCTGCTCGCGGCTGAAAGCTTCGAAGATGTGCTTCTGGAATTCCTTGCTGATGCCAAGGCCCGAGTCCTTCACCCGGAATTCGTAGCGGGCGTACCCCGGCACGTCGGACTTGGTCTGGATGACCCGGACACCGATGGTGCCGCCGGGTGGTGTGTATTTCACCGCGTTGCTCAAAAGATTCAGAAGGATCTGATTGAGCCGGAGCTTATCGCACCACACGTCTTCATTCTCTACGTCCACGGTGTCGATGAGGAAATCCAATTTCTTTGCGCTGATGTCCGCCTGCACGATGGAGCGCAGGTCGTGGAACACGTCAGGCAGATGGACTTCTTTCTCTTCGATCTTCACGTTGCCGCTCTCGATGCGGCTCATGTCCAAGACATCATTGATGAGGGACAGGAGATGCTGACTGGAGGTGGAAATCTTGGTGAGATAGTTCTGCACCCGGTCCTTGTTGTCTAAGTGCGACGCCGCGAGAGCCGTGAAGCCGATGATCGCATTCATGGGCGTGCGGATGTCGTGGGACATATTATTTAAGAAACGCGTCTTCGCGCGGTTTGCGTGCTCGGCAGCGGCCAGAGCGATTTGCAAAGCGTCGCGCTGTTCTTTCAAAGCGACTTCTGCTTTCTCCAGCTTCTGCTCCTTTTCCTGACGCACGAAGCTGTCGGTGAAGTCGACGAAGATGCCGATGGAGGAAATCGCTTTCCCGTCCTTGTCTCTGCGGAAACGGACCGCCGAGCGCGCCCACATGTAGGTGCCGTCTTTTTTTCGCATGCGGAAGTGGTGGTCGAAGCAGGTGGTATCCGTCTTATCTGCTGCGGCTGCCAGGAAGGCGTCCATGGTTTTCTGGGCGTCTTCGGGATGGGTGTGCTCCCACCAGCAGTCCAGGGTATTTGGGAATTCCTCTTCCCCTTCGTAGCCCAAGGTCTGCCGCAGCTCATCGGAGTACCAGATGTCTGCGATGAGTCCATCGTCACCGATGTGGGTGGTCCAGCGGGCCGCGTGGGTGAGGTCGCGCACGTCTGCGAGCTCCTTGCGCTCTGCCTTCAGAGAAATCTCATCAGTGATGTCCGTGAAGCTGCCGATGAAGACACGCTCCTTGGTGGTGGTGAAGGAAACAAGCTTGCCGATGACGCGGCACCAGATGGTGTCGCCATCTCCGGTGTAGAAGCGATTGATGAGCTCGAATTTCTTATCCGGGTCGTGGCTATCGATCACTTCCTGCAGGCTGCTTCTCACCATCTCCTTGTCCTCATCGGGGATGCGCTTGAAGAGCTCGGAAATATCGTGGCGCTCACCGGTGTGCCAATCATAATTCATATTTCTTCCGGTCTGATTGGTCCACTCGATCTCCGTCATCACATTGTTTTCATCCACATAGATGCGCCAGATATTCGTGCCGATGGCTTCGTTCAGCGCCAGCTCTTCGCGGACCTGCTTTTCCAACTCATTCTTGCGGTAGCGGTCATTCACATCGATGAAGATGCCGTTTCCGGAAATCGGTTTCCCTTCGCGGTTCTTTCTAAATTTCATGGCCAGCCTTGCCCACAGCCAGTCACCGCTCTTCGTCTTGAGCCGCTGGTTGCAGTCAAAGGTCACATCCGGCGAGGGACTCGATGCGGTTTTGGTGAAAGCATCCACCACGCTGTCGTAGTCGTCCGGGTGGATGATGCTGCTCCAGCCGTGCACCGTGTTTGGCAGCTCCCGCTCATCCTCATAGCCAAGGATCTTGCGAATCTTCGGCGAGAACCACAGAGACTCTAAGAATCCGTCCTCATTAAAGGAAACGGTCCAGCGTGCCGTGCCCGTCAAGGCGCGCACGTCGGAAAGCTCCTGCCGCTCCGCCTCCAGGCGCATGTCTGTGGTGATGTCCGTCAGGAATCCGACCGTGCAAGTGGGCAGGCCCTCTTCGTCTCGATAAATCCGTCCCTTGTCGCGGATCCACCGGAGTCGGCCCTGCCGCGCTACGCGGTAGGTGATGTCGTAGGTCTTCCAGGGCGAATCGATGGCAAGCACCTTCGCAAAGGCGTCGATGGTCTTCTCCCGGTCCTCGGCGTAAATCATCCGCTTCCAGCCTTCAAAGGTATTCTGCAGACAATCGCTATCGTCCAAAGAAAGGAGGAGCTTGGCCTCTAAGGACCAATCAATATGGCACACGTGGCCGGTCTTATCGAAATCCATGCGGCACAGGCCGGACTTTACGATCTGTTCGAAGTCATGCTTCAGCGTCTGGAAATCGGGCATGTAATCGTTCATTGGTTTATCCTTTTTAACTGTAGTGGTTTAGTGATCAGTGATCAGTGATTAGTGATTAGTGATCAGGACGCGAGTAGCGCGTGAGATAGCAGTTATTCATACCGCTATCGATTTAGTAATCAGTAGTCAGGGTGCGTTTGATGCTGGCGTTTATCGTAGATTGTTACGCTGGTCCTACGTGAGTAGACCCTTGGAGAAGGGTCGCCCGATAGGGCCGGATAGAAATG
>CAVEMF010000154.1:0-5243 GCA_963616715.1 Ruminococcus bromii
CAAAGCACATTCTGTGGGCTTTTACGCCCAATTTCTGAGTGGGAAAGTTGAGTTACTAAATCAATAAGTTTTAAAAATAAGTTTATCTGGTTAATATTATAAGTCATCCTTGAATCTATCTGCAAGGTATGACTAAATCGATAGAGGACGTGGCGAAGGTGTGCAAGCAGTCAATCGCGCCCTGATCACTGACCACCGACTACCGACTACTAACTAACCATCATCCGGCCTGTCGGCCACCTTCTTCCCAAAGAAGGCATGACGCGCCCCGACTACCGACTACCGACCACTGACTACTTTCACGAAAATAATATTTCTCAAAAAAATCTCGCTGCATGTTGTATAATAACTATGTATGTTCGAAAATAGAAAAAGTTTTTAGAAGGTAGGAATGGAAATGCAGATTGGTAAATTGGATGGTATGGAAGCCCGGTATATGGCGCTGGAGGATCAGCTGAGCGATCCGTCGGTGATTGCGGATCAGAATCGCTGGCGGGAGCTTTCGAAGGAGCATGCGGAGCTGGGCGAGATTGTTTTCAAATATAGAGAGTACAAGGAAGCCCTGCAGGGCGTGAAGGATGCGCTGGATATCTTGGGGGACAAGTCCCAGGAGGATCTCCACGACCTGGCGAAGGAGGAGCTGAAGGAGAGCGAGGAGCGGCGAGACGCGCTGGATCTGGAAATCCATAAGATGCTGATCCCGAAGGATCCGAACGATGGAAAGAATGTCATCCTGGAAATCCGCGCCGGCACCGGCGGGGAAGAGGCGGCGCTTTTCGCGTCCGACCTTTTGAAGATGTATCTGAAATTTGCAGAGCGCAAGGGCTGGACCGTGGACGTGGCGGATGCCAATGAGACGGACCTCGGTGGTTTCAAGGAAGTGACCTGCACCATCGACGGGAAGAATGCTTACTCCATCCTGAAATTTGAAAGTGGCGTGCATCGCGTGCAGCGCATCCCGGAGACAGAGAGCCAGGGCCGCGTGCATACGTCGGCGGTGACGGTGGCGGTGCTGCCGGAAGCAGAGGACGTGGATATCGAAGTGAGAAGAGAGGACCTGCGCATCGATGTGTATCGCTCCTCCGGCGCTGGCGGTCAGCACATCAATAAGACCTCCTCGGCCATCCGTCTCACCCACTTGCCCACCGGCATGGTGGTGACCTGCCAGAATGAACGTAGCCAGCGGCAGAATAAGGAGAAGGCTTTGGCCATCTTGAAATCTCGTCTCTATGACCAGGCGCTCAGAGAATCGACGGACAAGGAAGCGGCAGACCGCAAGAACCAGGTAGGCTCCGGCGACCGTTCGGAACGCATCCGCACCTACAATTTCCCTCAGGGCCGCGTGACGGACCACCGCATCAATATGAGCATTTACCAGCTCGACGATTTCATGAATGGAAATATGGATGCCATCTTGAATCGCTTGATGGAAGAGGATTTGGCTAGACGCATGAAGGAAGGCGAGGCAAATGGCCGCTAATCAGGTATGGAATATCAGAAGGCTTCTCACCTGGACCACCCAATATTTCGAAAATCACCACATCGAGTCGGCCCGGCTGGATGCTGAGCTCCTGCTGGCCCACGTGCTGAAGAAGCAGCGGATTTTCCTCTATACCGACTTTGACCTCATCGTCAATCCCGACGAATTGGCGCTTTTCAAAAGCTACATCCAGAAGCGGGTGAAGGGGATTTCCACCGCCGCCATCATCGGCGAGAAGGAATTCATGGGCATCAATTTCCATGTGAATGAGCATGTGCTGATCCCGCGGCCGGACACGGAGACTTGGCTGGAGAAGGTGATCCAGTACCATCGCAGCGAGTCGGATATCACCGTGGCGGATCTGGGCACCGGCAGCGGCGCTATCCTTCTGAGCTTCCTCTACTATTGCAAGGAGGCCAAAGGGCTGGGCGTCGATATTTCCAAAGAAGCCTTGGCGGTAGCAAAGGAAAATGGCGAAGCCCTGGAAATGAGTGACCGCGTGGAGTGGGCGGAAGGCGACTACATCGATGCACTGCCGGAGGGCGCGCTCTACGATGGCATCCTGACGAATCCGCCCTACATCCCCACGGCGGACATCGCGGGCCTGGCCGAAGAAGTAAAGCATGAGCCGCTCCTAGCGCTGGATGGCGGCGAGGACGGGCTTATCTTCTATCGACGTCTGGCGGAGAAGGCGGCGGCGCATCTGAAGGATGGCGGTTTCCTGGCCATGGAGTTTGGCATCCACCAGTGGGAGGACATCCTCGCGCTTTTCAAGGAAACCGGTGACTTTGAGGACTTCGAAGTGATCAAAGACTATGGCGGCATCGAGCGCGCTATATATTGCAAAAAAGTAAGGAAATGAAATGACGGAAAAAGTACAAGTCAATGATGTCTACTATAAGGAGAAAGTCCACGAGCTGGGCCGCATCCTTCGAGAAGGCGGATTGGTGGCATTTCCGACAGAGACGGTGTATGGCCTTGGCGGAAACGCACTGGACGGCGGCGCGGCAAAGAAAATTTACGCCGCCAAAGGCCGCCCATCGGACAATCCGCTGATTGTGCACGTGGCGGATCCCTCCGAGGTGGAGCGGTATGTGAAAGAAGTGACGCCGCTCTCAAGAAAATTGATGGAAACCTTCTGGCCCGGGCCTCTCACCATCGTATTTCCTAAGAAAGAAATCATTCCGCTGGAAACCTCCGGCGGCCTTCCCACCATCGCCATCCGTTGTCCTAGAAGCGAGGCGACCCGGGCGCTCATCCGCGCAGCCGGCGTACCCATCGCGGGGCCTAGCGCCAATATTTCCACAAGACCCAGTCCCACCACGGCGGATGACGTGCTCCACGATATGGATGGACGCATCGCGGCGGTGGTGGACGGCGGGCCCTGCCAGATCGGCCTCGAGTCCACGGTGGTGGGCTTGGAGGGTGAGGAAATCGTGATTTATCGCCCCGGCGGCATCACATTGGAAGATCTGCAAAAGGTGGCGCCCACCCGCATCGATAGCGCTCTTTCCAGTGAAGGGGAGAAACCGAAGGCGCCGGGCATGAAATATCGCCACTATGCGCCCTCGGCGCCTCTCACGGTCTATACCGGAAAACGGGAGAAAGTGGAGCAGGAAATCCTCTCCTTCGCGGGGAAGACGGACAAGACTTACGGCTTCTTCGTGAGTGAGGAAATCGCGGAGAAATTGCCTGCTGGCCTTCCGGTCTTCGTCTGGGGCAAGCGGGACGATAAGGAAAGCTTGGCACACAATCTCTTCGCCGGGCTCTTATATTTCAATTCACACCCGGTGGACCAGATCATCGGCGAAGGCACCGACCGAGAAGGCCTGGGTCTCGCCATCATGAACCGACTAGGCAAGGCGTCGGGACAGCATGTGATTGTAGAGGAAAGATAAAAGTAGTTGTTTAGTGGTCAGTGATTAGTAATTAGGAATCAGGAATCGGGGAAAGCTGAGGAAATCGGCCAAATGCGCCCTGACCACTGCTCACTAATCACTGATCACTAAACCTCAGCAGTTATAAAGTATATGTTACAGGAGGTACATCTCATGAAAGTTGCTATTGCTAGTGACCACGGCGGATTTGAATTGAAGGCTTCCTTGAAAGCCCATTTGGACGAAGAAAAGATCGAGTACATCGATTGCGGTACCGATACCACCGAGTCCTGTGATTATCCGGACTACGCGGTGAAGGCTTGCCGCCTGGTGCAGAAGGGGGAGGCGGACTTTGCTATCCTCGTATGCGGCACCGGCATCGGCATGTGCATCGCTGCCAACAAGATGAAGGGCATCCGTGCGGCTCTCTGCGGAGATACTTTCTCTGCCCATTTCACTAGAGCGCATAATGATGCGAATGTCATGACCCTGGGCGCTCGCGTGGTAGGACCGGGCCTGGCTGAATTTATTGTAGATGAATTCCTGCACACCCCATTCGAAGGGGGACGCCATGCACGCCGCATTGGCAAGATTGCACAGATCGAAGAAGATGAAGAACATGTTTGAAGAACTGAGAGAAGAAGCGAGGAAAGCTTTTGATGAGCTTTGTGAGGTAGCGCAGTTTCGCAAAGGCAGCCTGATTGTCATCGGCGGGTCCTCCAGTGAAATCCGCGGTGGTCACATCGGGAAGGATAGCTCCTACGAAGTGGGGACCGCGGTGGTGGAAGCTTTGATGGAAGCAGCGAAGGAGAAAGAGCTGCGCCTGGCTTTCCAGTGCTGCGAGCATCTGAACCGCGCCCTCATTGTGGAGCGAGAGACGGCAGAGCATTTCGGCTACCAGGAAGTGACGGTAGTGCCATGGCTTCATGCCGGCGGGGCTTTTTCAACCAATGCTTTCTATCATTTCCAGGACCCGGTAGCGGTGGAGGAAATCAAAGCTGACGGCGGCCTAGACATCGGCCTCACCATGATCGGCATGCACTTAAAGCGCGTGGCCGTCCCCGTGCGCCTTTCGAACAATCACATCGGCGAAGCCCTCGTGGTAGGCGCCAAGACCCGCCCGCCGCTCATTGGTGGGGAGAGGGCGCATTATAGCAGAGAGATTTAGTGGTCAGTGATTAGTAGTCGGTAGTCGGGAGCGCATTTGACTGCTATCCCACTACCGTGAACCGTTTACCGTATAACCGTACACCGAGTCTTTTGATGCTAGCGGGATATAGAGCGAAGCCGCCAGTCAGTAGCAAAGGATTGTTACTCACGTAAGGCTACAGCAACAAATCGATGTATAACCTCTGCATAAAATCCTTAACTTAGCGACGCGGTAAAACTGATATGTGGAATATCGTTAATTGCGTCCTAATCACTAATCACTGATCACTAATTACTATCTTCACACTTTACTTATAGACGAATTGTGCTATACTATCTTTGTCGATGCGTTGCATTGGCGCGTTGAAGTGAATACGAAAGCTCACGGAATGGGTTTGGGTGTATGTTTCATCAAGAAAATACATGCTAAACCCATTTTTCTATATCATTCATGAATCCATGGATGATTCAGATGAATTGTTGCGTCCTGCGTGGTACAATAGGAGCATCAATTTAGCTATAAGTGTTTGCTTATTGATTAAGTATGAAAAAGGTTCGAGGTTCAAGGTTCAAGGATTTACTTGAGAAAGCGGTCAAGTGCGTCCCGACTACCGACTACCGACCACCGACTACTAAACAGCTACCAGTTGCTACATACGTATAATTGAAGGGAGATCTTTGGAATGCAGCATTTAAAAGAAGACAAAGCGGTATATGAAGCGATTCAGCAGGAATTG
>CAVEMF010000155.1:0-5229 GCA_963616715.1 Ruminococcus bromii
TGGCCCAATGGCGCAATACTTCGTCGGACTCCCCCTTAAATACTTCGGTATTCGCGGGGAATTCCTCCTCGTCTTGCACCATTGGGCTCTTCAGAAATTCAGATGGCGATTTAATCAGTGCTTCCTTAGTGAGACAGCAGAAAAACGCATTTGCCCTATTTCAAAAACTCGCGCCGCTTTTTAATTTGATGCGGCACCCCTCCACTCCTCACTCCTCATTCCTAACTCCTAACTTCAGTCACCTCGCCATTTCCTCATAACAAAATCCCGCCGCAAGGAAACGATTTCCATTTCCTTGCGGCGGGTGATTTCTCAAGTGGTGAGCGAGTGTCTCACCATTTCATTATTTCGTTTTTCCAAACTACACCAGTTTGCTGAAGTCGCCCCAGGTCTGGAAGAGGGCCAGGGTCTGGAGGAGCTGGGAGATGCGGTTGGCTTTCACGGCTTCGTCGTCCACCATGACCATCACGTTGTCGAGGTAGTCATTGATGGGCTGGGTGAGTTCTTTCAAAGCAGGGAGGGCTTCGGCGTAGTTGTAGGCGGCAAAGAGCGGGAGAGCTTTCGCAGCGGCTGCTTCGTAAGCGTCCAAGAGTTTCTTTTCTACGTCTTCTACGAAGAGAGCCGGGTCCACATCGCCGCCGGACTTGCCTTTGGTGATGTTGAAGAGACGGGTCACAGCCTGGCGCAGGTCGGCTTCGTCCTTCAGGTGGCTTTCGGCCATGGAGCGGGCTTTGAGGAAGAGAGCGTACACGTCATCCACCGGGCCGGCGAGGACGGCGTCGATGATGTCGTAAGCGATGCCTTCGTCCAACATGATAGCTTTGATGCGCTGGCGGAAGAAGTCTTCGATCTGAGAAAGCACGGTCTTCTTCGCATCTTCTTCTCCCGGAAGGAGGGAGAGAGCGGCAGCGATGCCCTTTCGGAGATCCCAATGAATCTTCCCATCCACCAGGATATTCACAGCGCCGATGGTCTGGCGGCGAAGGGCAAAGGGATCCTGGGAGCCGGTGGGGATGAGACCACGGAGGAAGGTAGCAGCCAGGTTGTCCAGCTTATCCGAGAGGGACAACGCGCGGCCGATAGCCTGCTGCGGCAGGATGTCGCCGGAGAAGCGCGGCATGTACTGCTCGAAGATTGCCTGGGCTACATTGGGTTTTTCGCCGTCCAGGAGAGCGTATTCCTTGCCCATTTCGCCCTGGAGTTCGGTGAATTCGGTAACCATGCCGGTAGCGAGATCAGACTTGGAGAGGAAAGCAGCGCGATCAGCATCAGCCGCTTCTTCCGCGGTGAAGCCCCAGTCTGCGCCGATGGCAGCGGTGAGCTTCTGCAGGCGGTCTGCCTTATCGCGCATGTCGCCCATACCTTCCTGGTAATTGATGCGGGTCAGGTTTTCGCGATGTCCTTCCAGGCTCTTCTTGCGGTCGTTTTCGAAGAAGAATTTCGCATCGTCCAAGCGGGCGCGAAGCACCTTTTCATTGCCGTGCTGTACATTTTCGAGAGCCTTGGTGCCGCCATTTCTGACAGTCAGGAAATATGGCATCAAAGAGCCGTCTTCGTTTCTCACCGGATAGTATCTCTGGTGGTCTCTCATAGGAGTAACCACAGCCGGTACCGGAAGGTTCAGGAATTCATCATCGATGCGGCCGTAGAGCGGTGTCGGGAATTCGACGAGATAGTTGATTTCTTCCAAGAGGTCCGCATTGTGCCATACATGGCCGCCAAGCTCCTTAGCCACTTTGAGGAGGCCTTCTTTGATGAGCTCGCGGCGTTCGTCCTGGTCTACGATGACGAAAGCCTGTCTCATGATGTCCTGGTAGGACAGCGGATCGGAAATCACCACATCTTCCTTGCAGAGGAAACGGTGGCCGCGGCTCACCTTGCCGCTCTTCACGTGCGCAAATTCCATGGGGATCACCTGGTCGTCGCAGAGAGCAACAAGCCAGCGAACCGGACGAATGAAGTGGGCTTCTTCATCAGCCCAACGCATGCTTCTAGCAAAGTTCAGGCCGGTGATGAGAGAGGTGAAGAGAGCCGGGAGGACATCTTCTACCTTCTTGCCCTGGCTTACCACATGGGCCCAGGTGTAGTCCCCTTCCTTCACCAATTCGGATGCGTCGATGCCCTGGCCTCTAGCAAAGCCCTGGGCTGCGCGGGTCGGATTTCCTTCTGCGTCAAAAGCCGCCTGGATAGAGGGGCCGCGCTTTTTGATTTCTTCATCCGGCTGACGGTCTGCTGCGCCTTTGACCAGCACGGCCAGTCTTCGAGGAGTGGCGTAAATGGTGATGGATTCGGTGGAAATACGATTTCCTTCAAACTGGGAAGCAGCGAGAGCTTTCAGCTGATCCACTACACCGGACATGATATTGGCCGGCATTTCTTCGGTGCCGATTTCCAAAAGAAGATTCTTACTCATTCTGCTTCGCCTCCTTTAAGCATGGGGAATCCCAATTCCTTGCGTTTCTTCAGCCAAGCCTTCGCACACATGCGAGCCAGATTTCTTACGCGGGAAATATATTCCGTGCGTTCCGAGAGGGAAATGGCGCCGGCAGCGTCGAGCAGGTTGAAGGAATGGGAGCATTTCAATACATAGTCGTACGCCGGAAGGACCAGGCCGGCCTTGACAATCTTCTGCGCTTCCTTTTCGTACATATCGAAAAGCTTGAAAAGCATGTCGTGGTCAGAGAGTTCGTAGCTGTAGACAGACTGTTCGTATTCGTTCTGGTGCCAGATGTCGCCGTAGGTGACGCCGTCGGTCCATTCCAGATCATATACATTGTCCTTTTCCTGGATATACATAGCGATACGTTCCAGGCCGTAGGTGATTTCTACGGAAACCGGATGTTCATCGATGCCGCCCACCTGCTGGAAATAGGTAAACTGGGTGATTTCCATGCCGTCGAGCCATACTTCCCAGCCGATGCCCCAGGCGCCCAAGGTCGGGGACTCCCAGTTATCTTCTACGAAACGGATGTCGTGTTCTTCCGGATTGATACCCAGCTCTTTCAAAGATTCCAGGTAGGTTTCCTGGATGTTATTCGGCGACGGCTTCATGATCACCTGGAACTGGTGATGCTGGTAGAGACGATTCGGGTTGTCGCCATAGCGGCCATCGTCAGGACGGCGGGACGGTTCCATATACGCTACATTCCACGGTTCCGGTCCGATGGTGCGAAGGAATGTGGCCGGGTTCATGGTGCCGGCGCCTTTTTCTGTGTCATAGGCTTCTCCGAGCACGCAGCCCTGGTTCGACCAGAACTTCTGGAGAGCTAACACAATCTGCTGAAATGTCATGATTTCTCCTCCAAACAATATAAAAATCCCTGTAACGTAAAGTTACAGGGACGAGTTACAGGGATAACCCGCGGTTCCACCCTCATTGGTCAGTAGACCCACCTTGATTGTATTATTTCCTTACTTGATTTCAGGAAACAGCTCCGAAGCGCCTTCGCCCTCTCGCCGGTCTCGCACCACCACCGACTCGCTTTTCTGAGGCCTACTCCTCTTCTTCCTCGCCGTATTTGTGAAACATTGTAGCAAATCAGGAGGAAAATGTAAAGGGAATTTTAGGGATAAAGGCTAGGGGATAAGGGATAAGGCTTGCTTATCGCTAGTGCATACATCTCTATGTTCCTCCTAGCGGCTAGCTTCTGGCTGCTGGTCGGCTACTGCACAGGCTCATCAATGAACGCTATGCACATAGCTCGCGCATTTAGCGGACAGCGAAACATATCCCGCTTGCCTGAAACGAGGGACGCACTTTGCTTTCGGCGATATGTTTCTATAGCCGACCAGAAGCCAGCAGCCAGTAGCTAGAAGCGATGTCACCATGTATGCACCAGCGAAAGCAGCACCAGCCCGCCTTATCCCTTATCCCTTATCCCCTATCCCTTACCACATCATGCCTCCCATCTATCCCCTCACATATGCACAAAGTATTTGCCCCGGCATTTCCTTTTCGCTATACTACAGACAGATCCGTGATGAGGAAATCGGATTTCCTTATCCATATGGCAAAGGAGGATTTCTTATGAAAACATTCCAGCAAGCACCGGTCATTGGTTCCACTCGCGTCGAGAGCGGCGCGGCGGGCACCCATGCCAAAGTATATTTCACCAAAGTCATCGATGCGCCGCATCTGATCAAGCTCTACGGTCTCATCAATGAAGCCATCTATGGCAAGACCGCCATCAAGCTGCACACCGGCGAAAAGCACGGGCCAAACATTCTCCCCCGTGACATGGTAAAAGCCTTCCAGGCCCAGGTGCCGGACAGCAACATCGTAGAAACCAATACGCTCTATGAAGGTGACCGCTTCACCACCGAAGGGCACAAGGAAACATTGGAAGTGAATGGCTGGACCTTCTGCCCTGTAGACATCATGGACGAAGAAGGCACCGTGAACCTTCCGGTCCGCGGCGGCAAGCACTTCAAAGAAGTCTCCATGGGCGGCCACATCGTGAATTATGACTCCATGGTGGTCCTCACCCATTTCAAAGGCCACGCCATGGGCGGCTTCGGCGGTTCCATGAAGAATCTCGCTATCGGTTGCGCAGACGGCCGCCTCGGCAAGAGCCAGGTCCACGGCGTCTCCATCGATAATCTACCGGAAGACTGGAACGCTTGGCCGGCCAAAGAAATGCTGATGGAAAATATGGCAGAATCTGCAAAAGCCACCATCGACTTCTTCGGCAAGCATATCGTGTATCTCAATGTCCTTCGCCGCATGTCCGTAGACTGCGACTGCGCCGGCCTTTCCGCTGCAGAGCCCACCATCCCGGACATCGGGATCCTCGCCTCCACGGATATCCTCGCCATCGATCAGGCCTCCGCTGACCTGGTCTACGGCAGCGAGTCCAATCAGGACCTGGTGAAACGCATCGAGACCCGCCACGGCCTCCACCAGCTCACCGCCATGAAAGAGCTGAAGATGGGCAATCCCCAGTACGAGCTCATCGAAGTGGAATGAGAGCTGAGAAATTGAGAGATTGAGAGTTTGCGAAATTGAGAAAGCGAGAGCGTGAAAATATTCATGCCCTCGCTTTTCGCATTTAGTAGTCGGTGGTCGGTAGTCGAGCCACGCTTGCCTAATTAGCCCCCAGGAGCGCGCCCCATTGATTTGGAATGAAAGCCAATTGCGATCAAAAGGGGCAAGGGTCGAGGGGCAGGGGTCAGGGGGAGGTGCGGCGCACAAATCAGGAAGCGCCGCAAGTTTGGAAAGTCGGCGCGTTT
>CAVEMF010000156.1:0-5219 GCA_963616715.1 Ruminococcus bromii
CTTTTATCTTTAATATAAGCATTAGACATATAAATACATAGCGACTATAACATAAGTGTAATCAGATGAGAAATCAGTCTGATTGCACTTATATTTTTTGCGCAAATCGGACCAGGGAAGCGTCGATTAAATCGATTCCCAAAACACCTTTGCATTTGTAAGCCGTCGATTGAGCTAGGGAACCACTGATTAAACCCTCAATTCAAAAATCATAAGAATTTTTGAAAACGATTTAATCAGTGGTTCCCTAGCACTCCCCTCCCCTAAGGAGCCTTCTTATGAAACCGAAACAGATCATTAGAATCTTTGTGGATGTGATGATGACGGGACTTTTCATCATCCTCATGGCTTTCCACATCACCGGAAACAAGGTGCATGAATGGCTGGGTATCCTTCTTTTCGCCCTGTTCATTCTGCACTCCATGCTGAATATCAGTTGGTGGAAGACCCTCTTTAGAGGCAGATACCCGCCCATGCGGATTTTTATGGTCGCGCTCAACAGCCTGCTCTTTATCGCCATGCTCGGTATGATGGTCAGCGGTATCTTACTCTCCCATGAGGTACTCGGTTTTCTGCACCTGAGAGCCGGAATGTTCGGGCGCAGGCTACACATGGTATCGACTGCATGGGGCTATCTGCTGATGTCTATGCACCTGGGAATGCACTGGGGCATGGTCGTCGGTATGATGCACAGACGCTTCCCCGTGAAAAGCAAATGGCCGGGGATCATAGCCCGGGTCATCGCATTCCTGCTGGCGACTTACGGCGTTTATGCGCTAATCACACGGCAGCTGGTGGAGCGGATGTTCCTGCTGATGGAGTATGCGTTTTTTGATTTCGACGAATCCGCCGTCCATTTCTTCGTCGATTACCTGTGTATTCTGATCTTGTTTGCAGCCGTCAGTTACTACACCTGCGATCTACTGAAAAAAGGAAAAACGGAAAGGAGCCGATAGCATGAAACGATTTCTGATTTGTATTTTGTCCGTCTGGCTGCTCTGCTCGCTGGCGGCGTGCGGCAACGAGCTGTCAACCTCGGAAAAAGCGCAGCATTCTTCCCCTATAGCAGCCAAGAAGGACACCACCATGCCTTCACACAAAGCAGCTACGACTACATCGCAGCCCGACAGTCATGCCGCCGAGCCGATAGCCGAAGTGAACCTCCAGGCTGAACCGACAGCCGAAACGCGGCCCCGGGCCGAGCCGACAGCTGAAAAGAAAACCTTAATCGCCTATTTCTCTCTGAACGATAGGGTGCCGGCGGGCGCTGACGCTTCGGTTCATGCGACACCCTCCATCGGAAATACGGAATTTGCCGCCATGGAGATTCAAAAGCAAGTCGGCGGGGATCTATTCGCCATTAAAACCGTCAAGACCTATCCAGCAAGCCATCGGGAGTGCTCGGCAATCGCAGAGGAAGAAATACAATCGAATGAGCACCCGGCGCTTTCCACCCATGTGGGAAATATGGATGATTACGACACCATCTACATCGGTTATCCCATTTGGTGGTATCAGGAGCCTATGGCGATCCGCAGCTTCTTAGAGGAATATACTCTCTCCGGCAAGACAGTTATCCCCTTCTGCACAAGTCTCGGTGCCGGAATTTCCGAAAGCGAGGATCATATCAAATCGCTGCTGCCGGATGCCACCGTGCTTCCCGGTATCACACTGCGCAGCGGTCGGCAGGATATGAGCAGCGATATAAGCAAATGGCTTTCTACTATTGGAATGAAATAAGGAGATAAACAACATGAAAAAAATACTTGCTTTATTGGCTGCAGGCGCATTGGCGCTTTCCCTCACTGCCTGCGGAAATAACGCCTCGGCTTCCACCGCCCCATCGAAAAATAAACCGGCCCCAACCACTGCCGCAGCCCCCGCGGAAAGCACCGACGGGCAGACTGCCATCACCCTGACCATCGGGGACAAGGTGCTAAGCGCTTATCTGAATGACTCCGCCCCGGCCAAAAGTCTGATCGCCCAGCTTCCGCTTACCGTGACTCTGAATGACTCTGGTAACGATTTCTGCGGAGGAAATCTGAACATTGACTATGTGGACAGGGATGTGACCTCCGGCTATCATAACGGCGACCTTGCCTTCTGGACACCGGCGAACAATTTTGTGATTTTCGTTGGCGGTGAAGAAAACTCTGCCAATACAGGAAACTTGGTGAACCTCGGCAAAATCACAGAATCGCCGGAAGTACTGGACTCCTTGGAAGGCCGGCTCGATGTGACGATTTCACACAAAGATGCGAAAACCGATGACGAGACTTCTACCAACGCCGCAAAGGCAAACCAAATCCGTGTCAAAATCACCGTAGGGGGCACACCCCTCTTCGCTACACTGGAAAACAACGCTACCACAAAAGCACTCGTGGAAAAAATGCCTTTGACCCTTCCTATGGAGGATCTGTATGATAGAGAAATGTGCTATCGCTTCGGTTCCCATGCGCTCCCGACGGACTCTCTGCGTTCAGATGGCTATGCCGTCGGAGATATCGCCTATTGGCCACCTAGAGGAAGTTTGGTCATTCTATACGCACAAAACGGTGAACATTTCGAGCGTGCCCATCTCGGCCATATCGATTCCGGAGTCGAGCTATTTAAAAATACCGGCGATGCCAGCGTAACATTTGAGTTGGCTGATTAAGTCGTGGGGCAAGGTTCAGGGTTCAGGGGTCAGGGAGTGGTGCGCCGCACAAATTATAAAGCGGCGCGAATTTTGAAATAAAAGCGCATTTACCTGCTTCGTCATAGCTTGGAGCCTGGAGCTTGGAGCTCTTAATAGCGTCAGTTAGCATATATCCACGTTATTTGAAAGCGTAATTTGTGTATCTGACAGTTATCTTGCCAGCGGTTCCCTAGAGGAATATCTCATGGCTAAGCAAAGTGCGTCCCGCTTTTAGCGGAAGCGGCAGATGCTTTGCTAACCGCTAACTGCGCGCATTTTGAGGCCAACGTACTTACTGAACCTGTAACTCTGGCCGACCAGCAGCCAGCAGCTAGGAGCAACACCACCATGTACGCACCAGCAGTAATCCCTCCCTCCTTTCGCGCAATCAAAAAACGCAGCTATGAGCAGCTGCGTTTTTTCTATTTCCTATTTCATTCGGCATGAATCAGATCATACCAGGCATCCGCCATGCGGGCATATTCTTCCATGGAGAAGGTCTCGCCGCGACGGCCGCCGTCAATTTCTGCTTTTTCCAGGATGGTTTTCACATCGTCTGCCGAGATGCCGCCGGCTTTCATGGCGTTGGTGAAGACTTTGCGACGCTGGCCGAAGCCCATTTTCACCAGGCTGAAGAACAGTTTCCGATCCTTCACTTCCACGGCCGGCTTCTCGCGGCGGCGGATTTTGAGGACCGTGGAAATGACCTGTGGCCTGGGGATGAAGGCAGTCGGCGGGATGTCGAGGACTCTTTCCGCTTCGCAGTCAAACTGCACCGCCAGCGTCAAAGCGCCGTAGTCCTTCGAGCCCGGCTCTGCCAGGATGCGGTCTGCCACTTCCTTCTGCATCATGAAGACGAAGAGGGAAATGGGAAGTCCCGACTGGATGAGCGTCAGAAGAATCGGCGTGGTCACGTAGTACGGCAGATTGGCCGCGCAGTGCCACTCTTTTTCTCCCAGGATTTCTTTGAGATTGGCTTTCAGCACATCTTCGTAAATGATGTGCACGTTTTTATATTTCTCCAGCGTATGGTCGAGCACCCGCTTCAAGCTTTGATCCAACTCGAAGGCCGTCACGTCGGCCCCGGTTTCTGCGAGCGCCTGGGTCAGGGTACCGATGCCGGCACCGATTTCCATGACCGGCGTCCCCTCACCAAGCTCTGCGGCGTCAGCGATGGCTGCCACCACATCGGGGCGAATGAGAAAATTCTGTCCCAACCGATGCTTGGCATGAATGCCGAATCGATTGATCACATAGGAAACGACCTTGCGGTCCGCTAAATTGGCGTCTAACATACCGGCTCCTTTCGGCACATGTCCAGTGCCTTCTCCCACTCCGCGCGAGTGATGCCGAAATGATTCAGCCTTTTCAGGAATTGTTTCCCATTTCCATAGCCGATCCCCAGAAGCGCCCCCACTTTGGCTCTCTTTTCCGACGAATCCGCCTCACCGGTAAGGCCGGCGGCGAATATATCGGTCATAGAGAATTCATGAGAATCCTCCTGGTACTGCACCCTGAGCACTTCGAGCGCTTTGCGGATAGACTCGGGCGACGCGTCTTCGATGCCCACATCATCTGCCGTCGAGGCTTCGCTTTTGGGCACAAAGGCGTGCAGCGCCTGGGGAAATAGCTTCGCCAGACGCTGCCGGATTCGTTCGCCCGGACCATCGGGATCCGTCAAGATGATGATGCCTCTCTTCTCGTAGGCCTCCCGAATGCGGGCCAGTGTTTCTTTCCGTATACCAAAACCTTCGGTAGCTATCATGTCCGCTTCCACGGCCAGGCTCACTCGAGCAATATCTGATTTTCCTTCTACTACAATGACTTGACGAATCATATCAGTCTCTTGCTACATATCCGATGCCGCGGACGGTATGGATATATTTCTTGCCCACTTTTTCGTCAATCTTGCTTCTAAGGTAGCGGACATACACATCTACGATATTGGTCTTGCCTGCGTAGCCATAGCCCCAAACCTTTTCCAGGATTTCTTCTCTTTTCAGCACACGATTTTTATTTTTGGCAAGGAAAAGGAGCAGATCGAATTCTTTCTTCGTGAGATCCACCACTTCATCGCTGGCACGCACTTCGTGGCGTTCCGGATAAATGGCCAGATCCCCGATCATGAAAGACGGATCTACGATAATTTTGGGTTCTTCATGGCGACGGAGGGCAGAACGGATGCGCGCCACCAGTTCCTTTGTCGCATAAGGTTTTGTCATGTAGTCATCGGCGCCGGCATTGAGTGCTTCTACCTTCGCATCGACGCTGGTATCAGAAGACAGATAAATCACCGGCAGAGAGCTGATCTCTCTCACCTTTCCCAGGATGTCATGGCCGCCACGAAGCGGTTCATCGGGATCTAAGAGTACCAGGTCCACCTGGCGCTGTCCGGCCAAGTCTACAGCGGAATCGCCGGTATTATCCACCAGACAGGTAAATCCTTCTTCTTCTAATTTCAGCTGCATGAAGCGGCTCACGCTCGGGTCTTGCTCGATGATCAGTACACAGTTTCTCATTATGAAATTCCTCCACTTAGCAA
>CAVEMF010000157.1:0-5202 GCA_963616715.1 Ruminococcus bromii
GCTTCCATGTCATTCACCTCTCGCTTCACCGGGCTTTTGAACATGGGGTCGAAGTAAATGACGTCGTAGCTCTTGGGGGCAGCGTTCTTTAGAAATTCCGCATAGTCTGCATGCACCAGATGGATCCGCCGGACGGCGGCGGTGATGGCGGGATTTTTATCTTCGTAGGAAAGGATCCCTGCGCGACCGATTTCATAGAGAGCCGTACTTTTTTCCAGCGCTGTCACTTGGCCCCGATTTCCTACGAAATAGGATAAGGTAGTGGAGTCTCCCGCCTGGCCGAAGGTACAGTCGAGGACCGAGAGCGGCCCTTCCGCCGGCAGCAAGCTGCAGAGGCGATCGCCATTTCCTTTTTCGATCTGCCCTACTCGAAGCACCGCGGTGCCCACGTGGAAGCGGTACTCCTCGCCTTCATGCCAATAGCAGGGGAGTTTCTTACCGTAAATCAGAAATCCCGAGAGCCCGCTATCTCTTGCCATGTCCTCTAGGGTCTCGCCGCGGGTCACATAGGGAAGCCCCAAGGCAGCCGCCCTTCCCTGCGCCTCTTCGCATGTGGCGCGGGTGCACTTACGAATGGTGGTGACGCCGAGCTTCATGGGCGTTTGAAGAGCCTTCCCAGCTCTTCGGGGGTAAATTTCACAATGGTGGGACGGCCGTGGGGACATACGAAGGGGCGGGTGGTATGGAAGAGGTCGGTGATGAGCTCTTTCATCTGGCGAATATTCAAGGGGTCGCCCCGCTTCACGGCGCCGCGGCAAGCGGCGTAGGCCATCATGCGGTGGCGCATGGTTTCCGGTGATGGCACATTCTGCTCATGAAAAGCGAGAAGGATGTCCTTCATGACCCGCTCCATTTCCGTCTGCGACAAATCCTCCGGGCTGCCGGTGATGCGGATCACGTCAGGCCCTGCCTGCTCGAAGGTGATGCCCAAGCGTTCCAGTTCCTTTCGCTGCTCGTCCAAGATGTCCATATCTTCGACGTCCACATGGATGAGGTAGGGCACTAAGATTTCCTGCACGGGAATCCCTTCCGCCCGCGCCGCCAGTCGGTCATAGCGCACGCGCTCGTGGGCGGCATGCTGGTCGATGATGAAAAGATCCATGCCCCGCTTGCACAGGATGAAGCAGTCCGACACCTGGCCTAAGGGGATGATGGGCTCTTCGGCTTTCACATTTTCAAAGAGCGCCTCTTGGGACACTTCGCGATGCGCTTCCTTCCGGTAGCCATCAAGGACCGACTCTTTCCCGAAAAGCTCCGCCTTCGGGAGGCGCGGCGCGAAGGATTCTTCCTTCCGTTCTTTGGGATACAGGGAGAGCTGGGGCTTTTCCTTTTCTTCCCAGCGGTACGCCGCCGCCGGCTCGCCCCAAGCGGTGGGTTTTCCCGCTTCGCCCCGCTTCTCTTCTTCCGTGAGGCCGATGTCGTGGCCCAGGGAGGATTTGTCGGCTACCGACACCTTCGCCGGATCGATGTCGCCGCCATGAAGGATCTGGTGACCCGGATCACGGATGATTTCGCGGGCGATGTGGTCCGCCTCCGACTGGCTAGTGAGGGTTTCCAATACGCCATGGTATACCAAGCGGAAAATCGACTGCTCATCGGAGAATTTGATTTCCCGCTTCTGGGGATGCACATTCACGTCGATGCTCTCCGGCGGCACCTGGAAGGACAGCACCAGGATGGGCTGGCCATTCTTCGGCAGCAGCGAGTGGTACGCATTGTCCACTGCCTTCGCCACCGCGCTACTCTCGATGACGCGGCGATTGATGATGAGGGTCTGATACTGGCGGCTGCTTTTGAGAAGCGAAGGCTTGGAAATCAGCCCTTCCATTACAGCCCCCTCGATTTCGCCTGATACCGGCAACATTTCGCCGGCCACCTTGGTGCCATAAAGCGCCGAGATGGCGTCGAGGAGCCGGCCATTGCCCGGGGTCTCCAGGACGCTTCGGCCATTATTGATGAGGCGGAAGGAAATATCCGGATTCGCCAGAGCCAATTTCCCCATCATGGCATTGATGCGGCTGGACTCGGTGCGCTCGGATTTCAAAAATTTCTTTCTCGCCGGCACATTATAGAAAAGATCGCGCACTTCGATGGTGGTGCCTGACGGCGCGCCGATGGGCTTCACTTCCGTCACTTCGCCGCCTTCCACTTCCACCACCGTGCCTTCCACATCGTCCGGGCGGCGGGTGGTGATGGCGGTGCGGGAGACGGAGGAAATGCTGGCCAGCGCCTCGCCGCGGAATCCCAAAGAGGCGATGTGATAAATATTTTCCACACTGGAAATCTTGCTGGTGGCGTGGCGGACGATGGAGAGCTTCGCGTCCTCCATGGACATGCCGCTGCCATTGTCGGTGACGCGGATATAAGTGAGGCCACCATCGGCGATTTCCACTTCGATGTCCGTGGCGCCGGCATCCACCGCATTCTCCACCATTTCCTTCACTGCATTGACAGGACGCTCCACCACTTCGCCGGCAGCGATCTGGTTGGCCGTCACTTCATCCAATACATGAATCAATCCCATTACCGGCCCTCCTTGGCCTCTTTACTAAGGCGAAATAGCATATCCATCGCTTCGATGGGGGTCATGCTCATGACATCGATGCCCGCAAGCTCGTCGATGATGGGCGAAGAGAAGAGGTCAAAGCCGCCCATGGCCGGCTCTGCCTTCGGCGCCGCCTTGATGGCTTTCCCGTCCTCTTCCTCGAGGCCCTGCAGGATGTCATCTGCCCGCTTTAAGAGCGGTTCGGGAAGTCCTGCCAGCCTTGCCACGTGGATGCCATAGCTTCGATCCGCCGATCCCGGCACGATGCGGCGAAGGAAGGTGATGTCCTTGCCTCGCTCCTTGACGGAGACGGTGTAATTCTTGATATGGCTGCTGGTATCCGCCATGTCCGCCAACTCGTGGTAGTGGGTGGCGAAAAGGGTAAACCCATGAATCTTGCTGTCGATGTACTCCACCACCGCCTTCGCGATGCTCATACCGTCGTAGGTGCTGGTGCCGCGACCGATTTCATCTAAGATGATGAGGCTATTCTTCGTGGCATTGCGAAGGATGTGGGACACTTCCTGCATTTCCACCATGAAGGTACTCTGGCCGGTAGAAATATCATCGCTGGCTCCCACGCGGGTGAAAATCCGATCCACCGGTGCAAAAGCAGCGCTCCTGGCGGGAATGAAGGAACCGGTCTGGGCCATGATGGTAAGCACCGCCACTTGCCGCATGTAGGTAGACTTACCGGCCATATTCGGTCCGGTGATGACGAGGATTTCCTGATCTCTATGGTTCAGCTCCGTGTCATTGGGGACGAACATTTCCCGCTTCAGCGCGTGCTCTACCATGGGATGGCGGCCGTCTTTGATGGAAATATAGCCATCCTTCTGGCTCATGATGGCCGGGCGCACATAGCGATCCTTCAGCGCCGCGCGGGCGAGGCTGGCGAGGCAATCGATCTCCGCCAGGGCACGGGCGGTCTTCTGCATGTCCGGGATTTCCGGGCGGATTTCTGCCTTCACAGCCTGGTAAATCCGAAGCTCCAGCTCCTGGGTCTTTTCCCGGGCGGACAGAGCTTTCGTTTCAAATTCCTTCAATTCCGGCGTGATGTAGCGCTCTGCATTCACCAAAGTCTGCTTGCGGATATAGTAGGCCGGCACGGGGATTTTGTTGGCATTGGAAATTTCGAAATAGTAACCAAATACATTATTGAAGCCAATTTTCAGCTTGATGCCGGTCTTTTCTTTTTCCTTTTCTTCCAAGTCGGCGATGTATTGCTGGCTATTTTCCGATAAAGAGCGAAGCTCGTCGAGCTCCGGCGAGAAACCTTCGCGGATGTACTTGCCGTCTTTGATATTTCCGGTGCCATTCTCATTCATAGAACGGTCCAGGAGATCAAAAATCGGCCCATGCAGCGCCAGCTGGGCATTCAATTTCTTGAGCGCCACGGAGCCTGCGCCGGATAAGAGCGTCTTGATTTCCGGGATCATCCGAAGGGTGGCTTTCAAAGACAGAAGGTCCTTGGGGGACGTGGAATTGGTCTCGATGCGAGAGAGAATGCGCTCGAAGTCAAAGACCTGGGACAGCATGTCCTCTAAGCGGGACAGCTCGGTCATGTGGGTGGTCAGCTCTTCGATGCCGTCCTGGCGCAGCATGATGCGGTTCACATCAGTCAATGGACGCTCCAGCCAGCGGCGCAAGAGCCTCGCCCCCATGGCGGTATGGGTGTAGTCCAGAAGCTCCAAGAGCGTACCGCGGCGGCCGCCGTCGCGCATGTTCTTCGTGATTTCCAGATTGCGCAGGCACTCCTCCGACAGCGTCAGGGTATAGTCCTCGCGGATGGGGCCGATGGAGTGGAACTCCGCCACCTCGCTCTTCATCACTTCCTTCAGATACGCCGACAGGGCGCCAAAGACCTTCTGCATCTTTTCGCTTTCCAGGTCCTTGGCTGCCAAGGGGATCGGGTAGTCCTCGGTCTCCTCGCGGCGAGACAGGAGGCAAGCCCCCATGCGGGCAGCGGTGAAGCGAGTGATTTTATCATAAAATTCGTCGGATACATGGCAGATCGCTTCCGCCGGATTGTATACCGACAGCAGGTCGAAGAATTCCTCTCGCTCTTTTTTCTTATCCCAGATGCCCCACCAGCACTCGCCGGTGGATACATCCGCCAGGGCTGCGTAGATTTCCTTTTCTTCTTCGGAAATATAGATCAGATAATTATTCGACTTATCGGCGATGGAATTTTCAAAAAGGATGGTGCCCGGTGTGATGACGCGGATCACATCTCGCTTCACCAGCCCTTTCGCCTTCTTCGGGTCCTCGAGCTGCTCGCAGATGGCCACCTTGTAGCCCTTCTGGATGAGGCGGTAAATATAAATCTCCGCCGCATGGAAAGGTATGCCGCACATAGGCACCCGCCCATCCGCGCCGGCCGCCTTCCCGGTCAATGTCAGCTCCAATTCATGGGACGCCGTGACTGCATCGTCATAGAAAAGCTCGTAAAAATCCCCGAGCCGGTAAAAGAGAAGGCAGTCCTGGTACTTCTCTTTCACTTCCTTGTACTGCCCCATCAAAGGCGTCTTAGCCATGAAATCAGTCCTTTCTGCTTGTGTGATGAATTAGAGAAACATTTTGCGAAATTCAGTTTGAGCCCAAGTGAGGAGTTAGGAGTGAGGAGTGAGGAGTGGTGGTGCGGCGCACAAATTAAG
>CAVEMF010000158.1:0-5199 GCA_963616715.1 Ruminococcus bromii
ACCCTTGGAGAAGGGTCGCGCGATAGCGCCGGATAGAAATGCGCCGAAGGCGCATAATGTGCAATAGCGGTATCGTGCAAAGTTTTCTCTATACTTCGGCATGCTTATGGCTATTGCTGAGCATGCACCTACGGCGCATTTCTATCCCCCGCTATCGCGCGCCCCTTCTCCAAGGGGCTACTCATGTAAGGCTTGCGAAACATAGCAAGACTAAGGAAGCGATGGCAAAAATATCATTTATTTAGCATCAACTTGGAGTTTAGCAGAAGGGAGACATGGCAATGATACTCATCATATCTTTTCTATGTGCCTTTCTGCTTTTTTTACTCTTCGTGCTCATCTTAGGCGCGGTGACGAAGAAGAAAAAGGCAGTCTCTGAACGTATGCACCAATACGTGGGAGACTTCGCGGAAGAGGATGACAATACGCCATCAGCTCGCAGACGCCTTCGCATCGCTTTCCGTAAACAAATGCGGAAGATGGGCTCGAAAAAGACGGCCTCGAAGCTGGATCTCATGATGCACCGGGCGGGGCTTCCGCTCTTGGGCTACGAAATGGTGGCCATCTCCATCGGCGGCGGTTTGCTCGCCGGCTTTGTGGCCATGATTTTCCTCGGCTCCTTGACCTCCGCCCTTTTGGTGGGCGTCCTTGTCTTTATGGCCGCTTGGGCGTGGGTGAAAATCCGCATCGCCAAAAGGCTGCAGTCCTTCCTCTATCAGATGGCGGACTGCCTCACCTTGATCGCCAATTCCCTTCGCGCCGGATTCTCTTTCCTGCAGACCGTGGAGCTCATTTCCAAAGAAATGAAGCCGCCGGTGTCTACCGAGTTTGCTCGCGTCCTTCGCGAAACGAACCTGGGGAAACCTTTGGACCAGGCGCTGACGGAAATGGATCAGCGAGTAGGAAGTCCTGATTTTTCTCTCATCGTTACCGCGGTCCTCATCCAGCAGCAGGTGGGCGGCAACCTGGCAGACATCATCGACGTGATCCGCGACACCATCTTGGAGCGTATCCGTATCCGCAGAGAAATCCATACCCTTACAGCCCAAGGACGAGCCTCCGGGGTCATCCTGGCGCTGCTCCCGGTGGCTATGGGTATCTTCATGTATATCACCTCGCCGGAATATATGCGGCCTCTTCTCACCACGAGACTGGGCCAAATGATCATCGCCGGCGCTGTCTTCTTAGAGTTTATAGGTTTCCTTATCATCCGCAAGATCGTGGATATAAAGGTGTGAGCTTAGTAATTAGTTGTTTAGTAGTCAGTGATCAGGACTTGCTTATCGCTAATAGGAATTGGAGATTTTTCCTTTCAAGAGAATGGGAACTTGCCGGTTCCCTAAAGGGAAGGTTGCCAATTGGCTTCAATTCCTGATCACTGATCACTAATCACTAAACAACTAATTCCTAAACAACTAACTCGAATAAAAAGTAGACTATCTTATGTCATGCTTTTTAGATAGCCATTTCTTTGTTGCATCTTTCCAGGGGGGTGAAGAGTATGCTAAGTAGAGTAAAAGCAGCTTATGATTGCTACGCGAAGCCTGTATTGGGTGAGAAAGGCCAGGATATGGTCGAATATGCTTTGATGCTCGCCATTGTGGTAGGTATCGGTTGGTTGATTTACCAGCAGGGAGAATTGGACGAAGAGATCAGTCAGGTCTTCAGTCAGTCTCAGCTGTTAATTCAGACGGCCGCTGGCTATAAATGGTAAGTATATATTTTATTTCACATTTTTTTGTAGGAGGAAAACGAAATGAAGGAATTCATGAAACGCGTACTCGGCGAAAAAGGTCAGGACATGGTAGAATATGCTCTCATGCTGGCTATCGTTGTAGGTATTGGCTGGCTGATTTATCAGCAGGCAGGCATCCAGTCTGAAATCAACCAGGTATTCACCGACGCAACCACCCTGATTTCCAGCGCTGCTGAAAAGACTAACTAATCAGTGGTTCTCTAGGAATCCCATAGTATCTGTCTTATGACAGGTACTATTTGGAAGGGGCAGTAGGACCTATTGCCTCTTCCAAATGGTATCTGTAGTAGTAGAGTGTTTTAACGATGGAGGGTTAGTGATCAGTGATTAGTGGTCAGTGATCAGGATGCGTTTGGCTGTAGCGGGAAATGGAGCATTTCCTTTTACGAAAAAAGTTTATTCTCCATCTTTTGGTACCGTCAAAAGCGCCCTAATCACTAATCACTGATCACTGATCACTAAACCACAATCATTCATTCCCATTTCTAAAAAAGGAGGCGATCCGCATGAAGCAGAAGGGGCAGGACATCATCGAATTTGCATTGCTTCTCCCTTTATTTATGATGCTTCTCTATGGCATGATGTACGCCAGCTTTTTTTATGGCGATTACATGACCATCAGCGGCATCGTCCGAAACGCGGCTAGGGAAGCGGCGGTGGTGTCGGAATATAATGAGGACGAGAAGGATATCACGGGAAGTCCGATCAACAATTATGATAAGATCCGGGACACCTATGTGAGAGTCTTGAACAATACCCAGATGACCACTCATCTCTATGCATTTCAGGGAATGACCATCACCTCCACCGGCGTCAATCCCGCCGATGGAGAGCCGGCCAATTCCGTGAAGGTGGTGGCTCATATGAAGCTCACGGACGATGTGCTTCTCATCCGGGCCATGCAAAATAGAGGCATGAATTTCATCCTCGATGGATATGATATCGAATATTACATGTATGATGAAACCACAGGAACGACTAAGACCTAGTCTTTCCTGATAGAAAGGGGGAGCGTCTATGGAAGGCCGCAAGGGGACTATCATTACGGTATTCAGCACGGCGTATGCCGTCGGCAAGACGCTGATCGCTGTCAATATGGCGGCAGAGCTGGCGCGGGCCGGTCACACGGTGTGCCTGGTGGATTTGGATTTGCAATTTGGCGATGTGTGCTACTATCTGAAAATGAAACCGGAGAAGACCATCGCCGACGCGGAGAAATCCATGCGCGAGCATCCGGACGACACGGTGGCCGCCGACTATCTCACCCGTTACGAGACCGGGCACTTGGGCTTTGACGTCATGGCGAGCCCGAAGCTTTTGGAAGAAGCGTACAACATGGACACCACCCACATCCACGACCTGGTGCAGCAGCTGCAGCTGGAGTACGATTACCTCATCATCGACACCACTTCCACTTTCAGCGCGCTGAACCTTTCGGTGATGGATATGTCCACGGTGGTGGATTTCGTGGGCATCGTAGATTTCATCCCGACCATCAAAAATATGAAGCGCGGCTCCGATACGCTCCGCGACCTGGGCTATGACGAGCACAAGATCCGTTACATCCTGAATCGTTCCAATGCGAAGACCCGCATCAATGTGAAAGACGTCGAAGCGATCCTGGGGCGGCAATTCCACTATGTCATCCCCAATGACTTCGGCACCGCCACCAAGTCCATCAAAAATGGCGTGCCCTTGGTGATCGAGTCGAAGGATACACCGCTGGCTCGTGAAATCGCCCACATGGTGGATAAGTATGAAACCGATAAGACAGCAGGCAATGCTTCTCATAAAGAAGGCGGCTGGCTGTCGCGGCTGTTTAGTTAGTCTGAGGAAGTGATGAGATGGCTTATAGAACTGTCCTGATCGAAGGAAACCGGATGCTCTTGGAACGCCTCTCCGGTGTCATCAGAAATACCACGGGCTTTGAGCTGTCTGCCCGCTATGTGTCTGCCGGCGATGCGCTCGGGCAGATGCAGGCCTTCAGCCCGAATCTCATCCTCATGGATGCAGACCTGGACTCCAATGTCAATTTACTGAAGGATTTAAAGAAAAATTATCCGACCTCCATTATCATTTGCCTCTCCCGCAGCTGGGACTCCGATGCCCAAGCGAAGCTCATGAGAAATGGCGCCGCCGGCTACATGATCAAGCCGTTCAATGCCGAAGAGCTCTCGGGCGCCGTGAAGAATGCCACTCGTGCGTCTCATGCCACCGGCTCCCAGGTGATTTCCTTCTTCAGCCCGAAAGGGAAGAGCGGCAAGACCACTCTCATTTCCAATCTGGCGGAAGCTTTGGCCGAGCAGACCGGAGAGACGGTAGCCATCATTGACTGCGATCTCCAATTCGGTGATATGGCAGTCTTTTTCAATCTGACGCCACAGATTTCCATCGTCGAAGCCATCCGCGATATCAAATTCCTTTCGCCGGTGACTTTGAAATCGTATTTCTTAGAAGCCCGGGAAAATGTGCATGTCCTCTGCGGCGCCCAGCGGCCGGATCTCGCCGAAGGGATCACCGTGGAAGGGCTGACCGAGCTCATCCGCATGGCCAAGAGTCTCTATAGCTATGTGCTCATCGACATCCCCTCCGGCTTCTCCGATGTGTCCGCCACCGCCTGCGAGCTCTCCGACAAGACCGTCCTCATGGCCATGGTCAATGGGGCTTACGAAGTGGTCCATATGAAGCGGGCACTGGAAATATTCAAAGCCTGGGACGATTATAAAAAGAGAGTCTATCCGCTCTTCACTCGCGTGGTGCCATTCGAAGAGTCCGAGCAGCTGGCACTCTCCGAAGCCCTGGGATATCCCGTATCGGCAATCATCCCCAATGAGTACGTCCTGGTCTCCGAGGCCGCCGACAACGGCCGCCTGGTGGTAGAACAAAATCCCGACAGCGCCTTCGCCAAAGCGGTCATTCAGCTGGCGAAGAATATAGCGGGTTAAAAGGGTCATGGTTCAAGGGTCAGGGGTCAAGGGGAGGCGCGGCGCACAAATTAAGAAGCGCCGCATATATAAGGGTAAAAGCACAAGGTAGGGTTAGCGGCAAGTGCGTTGCTCATTTCAAAACTCGCACCGCTTTATAATTTGTGCGGCGCACCTTCCCTTGCACCCTGACCCCTGCCCCCCCGAACCTGCTATTTCAATTTCATATGTACACCAAAGGAGGTAAGTCATGAAGAACCAAAAAGGGCAAGACATGGTCGAATACGCCTTGATGCTGGCGATCATCGTGGGCATTGGCTGGTACATTTCATCCGGTACCGGTTGGGAATACATTTCTTATCTCTGGCATGATACCAAACTCATGATTTCCAATTTCTCGGGCCCACAAAAAGATTTCCCCATAACCCAGATGTGGACCTTCTTCGGGAAGGGTTAAAAAGGGTTCATGGTTCAAGGGTCAGGGGTCAAGGGGAGGCGCGGCGCACAAATTAAGAAGCG
>CAVEMF010000159.1:0-5182 GCA_963616715.1 Ruminococcus bromii
GGCTTCATTTCCAGAAGCAGTTCCCCCAGTGCAAGCTGGTGCGGGCGGTGAAGGGGAGCGTCTTCGACGTGGCGGTGGACCTGCGGGAAGGCTCTGCGACGTATGGGAAATGGTACGGCCTCGAATTGACAGAGGAGAATAAGAAACAGTTCCTTATCCCCGAAGGCTTCGCCCACGGCTTCCTGGTGCTGTCGGAGGTGGCGGAGTTCTGCTACAAGGTGAATGACTTCTGGCATCCCAATGACGAAGGGGGCCTGGCGTGGAATGATCCCGCCATCGGCATCCAGTGGCCGCACCTCACCGGCGAGTACCGGGGCAGCGCGTCCGGGGAAGGCTATGCGCTGGATGACGGGACGCCGATCAATTTGTCTGAGAAGGATCAGAAGTGGACGGGGATGGAGCGGTGATTGCGCTATCGGTTTAGTGATCAGTGGTCAGTGGTCAGTGATCAGGGCGCACTTGACGCTAGGGAACCGCTGATTAAATCGAAGATTCAAAAATCATAAGAATTTTTATTCATAGCTTCGTCAAGAAAATCCTTAAATAGCTCGCTATTCGCGGATTTCCTTTCCTCGCTCTGAATAAAAATTCAAGAATGATTTTTGAAAACGATTTAATCAGCGCTTCCCTAGTGCTTACATGGAGATATTACTGCCACCGACTACTTTCCCGATAACGGGAGCATGCGAATGGGACGGTAGCCAAACGCGTCCTGACTACTGATCACTAATCACTGATCACTAAATCAACCATCATCCGCCCTACGGGCACCTTCTTCCCAAAGAAGGCTTAGCGCGGGCGATTACGGAAGAGGAGCGCGAGGGAATGGGACATATATTTCATGAGCATCCGATGCCGGGGGATGCAGTCTTTGTAAACGATTTGTCTTTGGCATCGCCCTTGCCTTACGGGACGAAGGCGGCTTACACGCAGGCGCTTACGGGGAAGCGAAAGGCGGAGGGCGGCATCCTTCCGGATGATAATGTGCGGATCTATGTGCCCATGGATTTGAATCATGATTTCTTTCTGTGGCGGCTTCGCTCGCTGCATGCGTCCCTTGGCTTTCCGGACGAGGGAAATGAAGGCGCTTACCAGGAGGCGGTGGGGCAGCTGATTTCTCTCCTCAAGGTCTATGACGCGGCGCAGGCGGAAATAGAAAAGGCGCGTGGTCATAGCGACAAGGGGAAGCGTCTGGCCTCGGAGATGATTCGCTTCATGGAGGAGCACGAGGGCGTAGCGGAGCATTTCCCTTATGAGGAAATGGAAATGCTTGGCGCTGAATACGGATACAATGAAGAAACCGAGGCGGCTATGGAAGAGGCGCGGGACATTTCTGCGGGAAAGGTTTCCGCAAAGCGGTATCATTCGGTGGAAGAGTTTATGGCGGATGAGGAAATTTGAGGGGAAAGTGTGACGACGATGGTGACGAGGAAAAAACTTTAGAAAATAAAAAAGGACCTGACGCATCAGGTCCTTTTAGGGCGTAGTCCGAAGACGTCGGCCACATCTCAAGGATATTGTAACAGAAAATAGGGTGATGGGGAAGCGTGATATGAAATGCTTGCGACATGGGTCGCTTGCTTTTGATATTTAGGATTCTATTCTCCCTTATTTCTGTGCTATAATGTGGCTGAAGGTTTTATTGTAAGAAGGGAGTGTTTCCTATGGCAACGCGAAGCATTATGACTTCGGTGAATATTAAAGGGCGAAGC
Organism: Ruminococcus bromii; assembly: GCA_963616715.1. Taxonomy (GTDB): domain Bacteria; phylum Bacillota; class Negativicutes; order Veillonellales; family Dialisteraceae; genus Dialister. The sequence continues at coordinate 1,713 of CAVEMF010000159.1, forward strand.
CAGGTCAAGGAATTTGTCAATGCACTCGAACGAGCAGAAACGTATAAAGGGAAAACGGTAAAATTTTCACGGCCGGTCAAGTCAGTAAGTGATGAGGAGCTGAAGAAAATCGCGGCGCTCTTTAGAATTTGAGGAGGCGCGCAGTGGAAGGATATCGTAGAATCGGCTTGAAGCAGTTGATGCAACTTACGGAGGAAGCACCTGAAAGCATGTCTTTGGAAAATTTGAAAGATATGCTTTCAGGTTTTTATTGTCCTTACAATAACGATGTGGAGGATTTTCTGCATGCGAAAGCCATAGAATTTGAAAAACAGGGTATGGCAGCGACGCATTTGGTGATGACTTCGTATAAGGGAGAGTTGGTACTGGCAGGCTATTTCACTTTGGCATCTAAGTACATTCATGTAGAGGTGAAAAATAATCGGTATAAACTTAGCAGCAAATTGAGGCAAAGGCTTAAACGGTTTGGCACGTATGAGGCGGATTTGAAGAAGCAGATTATTCCTATGCCGTTGATTGGTCAGTTGGGGAAAAATTACGCCAATCAATATAATGAATTGATTGGCGGAGATGAACTTTTACAAATTGCTTGCGATACGGTCAGGGCTTCTCAAGCTTTGGTGGGCGGGCGTATGGTATATTTGGAGTGTGAGGATACGCCGAAATTGGTGCAGTTTTACGAAGAAAATGGCTTTAATGTTTTTGGACGGCGAGAGCTGGAGGCCAAAGAGGATCGATTTTTCAAAGGTGAATATTTGCTTCAGCTGCTGAAGTATTTATAGAATGATTTTAGGCACGCGAGCCCGACCACCGACTACAAATAGCCAACCATCATCCGCCCTGCGGGCACCTTCTTCCCAAAGAAGGCAACGCGAAGAGTGAGGCTAGCGTCAAATGCGTCCTGATCACCGATCACTAATCACTGATCACTAAATCAACCATCATCCGCCCTACGGGCACCTTCTTCCCAAAGAAGGTAACGCGGAGGATGAGGCAGCAGCCAGACGCGGCCTGATCACTGATCACTAATCACTAATCACTAATCACCGATCACCGATCACCGATCACTATCCCCCCTTGTCACACCGGGCTCTAAGGGTGTATAGTTAGGTCAGGTATATTCTATTTCTTTTACGGGGAGGCGTAGGTATGAAGAAAATCATTTTATTTCTGAGCGCACTTTTCATGATGCTCACCATGAGCACGGCGCAGGCGGCCGGGGAGTCGGCGGCTTCTATGGTCTGGGTGAATCCGAATTGCGTGAGCGACATCTCGGAAGCCGAGAGCAAGATGAATGCAGGATTGCAGAAGGCGCTGGCTAGATACCAGTTCCAGTTCATCGATACGGTGCAGGCGCAGATGGGTATGCAGCAGTACATGATCGAAAGCGGCGAGGTGCCGGATGACAACAAGACCAGCGTGGGTTTCCTGCCGAAGAAGGCGGACCTGAAGGCCATCGCGGAAGACCTGGGCGTGCAGTATGTGGTCTTCTGCAACGCGCGCATCACCGATGAAAAGGAAAAGGTGGCTTGGCTCTCCTTCGCCGGTTCGAAATATGAAGTGACCACTCTCTTCACCACTATCGTGTACTCCACCGCGCAGGATCGCTATGTGTTCTTCAACCAGATGTCTGTGAAGGAAAACGCAGCAGGCACTTCGAGCACCGAGCGTGCATTCAAGAAGACTTGCGAGTCTTATTTCAATAAGAAATTGACTCCCGATGTGTTTGTTTTGAAATAAGAAATAAAAGCCCAGCGGCTTTGTCGCTGGGCTTTTTTATTTTTAGTGATCAGTGATCAGTGATTAGTGATCAGGACGCGATTGATGCCAGTGCAGACATGGAGACATCGCTGCCAGCAGCCAAATGCACCCTGACCACTGATTACTGATCACTAAGCCAACCATCATCCGCCCTGTGGGCACCTTCTTCCCAAAGAAGGCAAAGCGATGAGTGGCGCCAGCAGCCAAATGCACCCTGACCACTGATTACTGATCACTAAGCCAACCATCATCCGCCCTGTGGGCACCTTCTTCCCAAAGAAGGCAAAGCGATGAGTGGCGCCAGCAGCCAAATGCACCCTGACCACTGATTACTGATCACTAAGCCAACCATCATCCGCCCTGTGGGCACCTTCTTCCCAAAGAAGGCAAAGCGATGAGTGGCGCCAGCAGCCAAATGCACCCTGACCACTGATTACTGATCACTAAGCCAACCATCATCCGCCCTGTGGGCACCTTCTTCCCAAAGAAGGCAAAGCGATGAGTGGCGCCAGCAGCCAAATGCGTCCTGATCACTGATCACTAATCACTGATCACTAAACCGATAGCGTCTGCACGCCCTACCATCCTGTGCTATAATGAAAAATAGTCTATCAGCGCCTTTGGGCGAATGTTATAGAGGTTTCGAAATGGCGAAGACATATCAGATTTTGGTGAATGCCGATGACTTCGGGCGGCATGTGCTGATCAACCGGGCGGTGGCGCGGTGTGTGGAGGCGGGGTGCCTTCGGTCGGCGACGTTGATGCCCGGGGGTAAGGCTTTCGATGATGCGGTGGATGTGGCGCGTGCCCATCCCGCTTTGGGCGTGGGGATCCATTTGACGCTGGTGAATGGATTTCCTGTGTGCGACCCGAAGGAGATACCGTCCTTGGTGACGAAGGACGGGGTCTTCTTGGATAATTATGTGGAGTTTGTGAAACATTTCCTTTCCGGAAAAGTTTCTATGGCCGAGGTCCGGCGGGAGCTTCTCGCGCAGGCGGAGAAGATGAAGCGGACGGGGCTCACGCTCACCCATGTGGACAGCCATCAGCACATGCATATGCTGCCGGGGGTGATCGATTGCGCCCTCGACGCGGCGGAGGCGGCGGGAGTGAAGCGGGTGCGCATCTCCCACACGCCACTCTTCACGGCCTTCGAAGGCGTGGGGCAGCTGGTGGGGCGCCTCGGGCTCTTCGCGCTGGCGGAGATGTCGGAGTGGAAGGCGAAGCGCAGGCATTTCGCGATGCCCGACCACTTCGCCGGCATCGTGGCCGGTGAGGCGGTGCACGAAGGGCATTTCCTGGACATCATCAGAAATATGAAGCCCGGCACCACGGAGGTCATGATGCACCCCGGCACGGATAATGAAAAGCTCATCGCTGACTGCGCCTGGGAGCACGACTTCGAGGCGGAGATGCAGGCGATCCTCTCGCCGAAGGTGAAGGCGGCGCTGGAGGAGAAGCGGGTGCGCGCGGTGAATTTTGGAGCACTTTAGTGATTACTTAGTGATCAGTGATCAGTGATCACTGATCAGGACGCACTTGACGCTAGTGTTAACGTCTTGTGGGGCGAGCTTAGTCCCTAGGGGCGCGTCCCATTGATTAGGAATGAAACTGTATGGCGCGTTATTGCAAGCGTTATTCTCAATGTGTTCAGCTAGGGAACCACTGATTAAATCGAAGATTCAAAAATCATAAGAATTTTTATTCAT
>CAVEMF010000160.1:0-5179 GCA_963616715.1 Ruminococcus bromii
GGTGCATAACCAGCAGTAGCCCCAAGCATGCTGATGTTTGCGTACAATTTGGCATAATACCGCTACTGCTGAGCATGCGCCTTCGGCGCATTTCTATCCTCCGCTAACGCGCGCCCCTTCTCCAAGGGGCTACGGATTGAGGCTAGTGCAACATGAATTATTCTACCTGCTTGTATTTAAAATTCTTAGCTTAACATTAGGGATAGGGAGGCTCGTTTGCCTGCTTCCACCTGGTTCCAAGCTATGAGGAAGCAGGCAAGCATGCTTGATAACCGACTACCGACCACCGACCACCGATTACTAAATCTCAAAGCCCCATTCCCACTCAATATATGATATAATTCAATGCAAATACCCGATTGTAGAAGGATGGGCAGTGAGACTTATAAATTTTGTCCATCCTGAGGAAACAGAGGAAACGCCTATGACTGATGAAATGAGTACATGCAAATGGCATATCCGAGCGGATGTGCACGAGAGTAAGGAAGTGCCGCGGTTTTTCTGGGATCGGTTTATCCCGGCGGGACTGGCGCGGATTTTGATGCGTCGCGGCATCGATACGCAAGAGAAATTATCCCATTTCCTGTATGATGATTTGACGAATCTGAGCAATCCTTTCCTGATGAAAGGCATGAAGGAAGGGGTGGATCGCATTCTCCAAGCCCTTGAGCGAGGAGAGCGCATCGTCATTTATGGAGATTACGATGTGGATGGTATCACGTCTACGTCCATTCTCTATCGCTGCCTGAAAGAAATGGGCGGCCAGGTGGGATTTTATATTCCCCAGCGCGAAACAGAGGGCTACGGGCTCAATGAGAAAGCGTTATATCATTTGCGGGGCGAAGGCTATAGCCTCCTCATTACCGTGGACTGTGGTATCAGTTCGGCGGACCTCATCGCCCACAAGCCGGACGGGCTGGATATCATCGTCACCGACCACCACACGCCGCCGGAAAAATTGCCGGAGTGCATCGCGGTGATCAATCCGCACCAAAAGGATTGTCCCTATCCTTATGAAGATTTGGCAGGCTGCGGCGTAGCTTTCATGGTGAGCCGAGCACTGCACCTGAAGAGAGATGGGACAGACTACACGACAAATGTAGAGCTGGCGGCTCTGGGGACTATCGCCGATGTGGTGTCTCTTACCGGAGAAAATCGCATCCTGGTAAGAGAAGGGATGAAGCGTTTCCTGAAGACCCAGATCAAAGGGCTATCGGCGCTTCTCATGGCGTCGGGGCTTGTGCACGAGGATACGAAAGCCATCACCCATGCTGATCAAGTGTCCTTTGGCTTGGCGCCAAGGCTCAATGCAGCGGGCCGTATTTCCCACGCCAAAGAAGGTGTGCAGCTCATGATCACCGAGTCGGCAGAGGAGGCGGAGCGCCTGGCCAGCCAGCTTTGTGATACCAATGTGACTCGCCAGCAAATTGAGCGAGATATTTATGAAGAAGCGCAAAAGCGCATCGCCGAATTGGGGCTTGCTAAAGATATGGCCCTGGTGGTGGATGGGAAGGACTGGCATCCCGGCGTCATCGGCATCGTGGCGTCTCGGATCCTCGAGACCTATCACCGGCCGGTCTTGGTGCTCACGGTGCGCGATGGCGTGGGAAAAGGCTCTTGCCGCTCTATCCCGGCTTTTAATATTTATGAAGCCCTGGCCGCACACAAGGATTTGCTCTTGCAGTACGGCGGGCACAAGATGGCAGCCGGTTTCTCCATCGCAGAGGAAAATATTCCCGAGTTCCGTCGACGGCTGAATGAATATGCAAGGGAAAGGCTGACAGAAGCGGATTGCATCCCGGTGCTGGAAATCGAGGATTTCCTGCCGCTATCGGACGTGACCATCGATTTCGTACACTCCTTGGATTTGCTCGAGCCTTGCGGCTGCGACAATCCGAAGCCTCTCTTTGCTACGAGAAAGGCATTCGTAGAGACGGCTCGACGCATCGGCGCTGACAAGCGGCATTTCAAGTGCCAGCTCTCTACGAAGAATGGGCTGGTGGATGCTATTTTCTGGGGCGTCGGAGAGAAAGACCCCTGCCGCGCCGGCGATGTGGTAGATGTGGCATTCGAGCCGGAGGTGCACGACTGGTACGGCGAGCATGTGCAGCTCATTTGCAAGGACATGAAGCAGGATACATTTCGCATATTGACCAGGGATTTCCTGGTGGATGTGTATCGCGGCCTGGCCGATATTTTGAAAAATACGGCGAAACCGGTCAGCGAAGTGCAAGCACTTTTACAAAAAAATTATGGCTTTGAAGAAATCGGTTTGGAAACGGCGCTGGCGGTGTTTGAGGAGCTGGAAATCCTCGCACGCTTTAGCCGCAATGGGGAAGATTTCTATCAACGCCGCATGGTACAGGGGAAGCTGGATCTGATGTCTTCTTCCGTTTATCGTAAGCATATGGCATAATGCATAACAATAAATAGATCTATGATTGTGTATGAAAGTGAATAGGGGAAGGCACAAGGGAAATGCGGTGCGCGGCACTCCGCGGCCTGAGTGCCGACTACTATGAACTACATTTGCGGGAGGTGGGCGTCATGAATGATTTTGACGAAGTAAAAGTAACGGAAAATACAGAAACACCTGTAGAAAAAGAGGAGAGCGCACCGGTTTTGGACAAGAAGCCGCCGGAAGCAACCATTCATACTGATGCATCGGCGTCTACACTGGCAGAATTCCTGATCCATCAGGATGAGTATGTGGAAAAGCTGATGGAAAAGTCGGATTTCAGCGGAGAAAAAGAAGCGGAGTATCGCAAACTTTTCGATAAGGTGAAATCCTACATCCATGACGAAAAAGCGCTGGACCTCATCCAGGAAGCTTTTGAGCTGGCCGATAAAGCCCATGCCGGGCAGATTCGGAAAACCGGGGAGCCTTACATCATCCATCCGCTGGCGGTGGCCTACATCCTGGCAGAGCTGGAAATGGACAAGGAAGGCATCATGGCCGCCCTTCTCCACGACGTGGTAGAAGATACGGGATATACGCTGGAAGATCTGAAAATGATGTTCGGCGAGGAAGTGGCCTTCCTGGTCGATGGCGTCACCAAGCTCTCTCAATTCCATTACAAAGACAAAGAAGACCAGCAGCTGGAAAATTTCCGCAAAATGTTCCTGGCCATGGCCAAGGATATCCGCGTGGTGGTTATCAAGCTGGCTGACCGCCTCCATAATATGCGCACACTTGGCGTGTTCCGCCGGGAAAAGCAGATTCGCATCGCCAAGGAAACCATCGAAATCTATGCGCCTCTGGCTCATCGTTTGGGGATTTACAACATCAAGTGGGAGCTGGAAGATCTCTGTTTCCACTACCTCCACCCGGAAGAATACGCCGACTTGGTAGGCCAGATGAAGGAGAAGCGCAAGGCCCGCGAGGAAATCGTAGACGATACCATGCGGGTGCTTCACGAACACATCGAAGAGCAGGGCATCAAAGCCACCATCACCGGCCGTCCGAAGCATTTCTATAGTATTTATAAAAAAATGAAGAGGGACAATAAGGACCTGTCCCAGATTTATGACCTCTACGCCGTTCGCGTCATCGTGGACACGGTGCCGCAGTGCTATGCTATCCTGGGGATCGCCCACTCCCTGTGGAAGCCGCTGCCGAACCGTTTCAAAGACTATATCGCCGTACCGAAACCAAACATGTACCAGTCCCTTCATACCACCGTCATCGGCACCAAGGGACAGCCGGTAGAAATCCAGATCCGCACCTGGGAAATGCACCATATTTCCGAATACGGCGTGGCGGCTCACTGGCGCTACAAGGAAGGCAAGCATGCCGGCGGCAAAGATTTCGATGCGAAAATCGGTTGGCTGCGCCGCATCCTGGAATGGCAGGACACCAGCAATCCGAAGGAATTCATGAATGCATTGAAGCTCGATGTATTCTCTGATGAAGTTTTCGTCTTCACACCGAAAGGCGATGTCATCAATCTGCCGAAGGGCTCTATCCCCATCGATTTCGCTTATCGCATTCATACGGAAGTCGGAAATCGCTGCGTCGGCGCCAAGGTGAATGATAAGATCGTTCCCCTGGATACGAAGCTGAAGAATGGCGATATCGTTTCCGTCATCACTTCGAAAAACGGCAAGCCCAGCTACGACTGGATCAATATGGTCGGCGCCGCTGATAGTAAGGCAAAGATTCGCAGCTGGTTTAAAAAGGAAAATAGAGAAGACAATGTGGCCCGCGGCCAGCAGCTTTTGATCGAAGAAACAGACCGCCAGGGCTACGAATGGAAAAAGCTCATCGCCAAGGATCGCTTGGCCGAAGTGGCGAAATCCTTCAACTGTCCCAGCGAAGAGGATCTCCTGGCCTCCATCGGCTTTGGCGGCATCCCGGTGAAGAGCACCATGACCAAGCTCATCGAGCGCTACAAGAAAGAGTTGGCCGCCCAGAAACCGGTGCTCCAGAAGACGGCCAAGGACTTGGAAAATCTAAAGATGCGGAGCATGAAAGCCCGCTCATCTAGCGGCATCCTGGTCCGCGGCGAGGTGGGACTCGAGGTGCACCTTGCCAAGTGCTGCACCCCGGTGCCGGGCGACCAGATCGTAGGCTTTGTCACCCGCGGCCGCGGCGTCTCGGTCCACTGCGCCGATTGCCCGAATGCCATCAACTTCCCGGACAAAGACCGCTTGATCGATGTGGCCTGGGAAGATGAGACCGGCGGCATGTTCCTCGTCACCATCGAGGTCATCTGTTACGACCGCACCGGTCTCATGGCAGATATCCTGGCAGTGCTGACGGAAATGAAACTCTCCGTCTCCGCAGCCAATGTAAAAGTAGAAAGCAATGGCATGGCCGTCATGAATCTGGGCATCCAGATCAAAGACCTGCAGCAGCTCGACTATATCATGACCAAAATCCGTCGCATCCGCAGCGTCCACTCCGTCCGCCGCATGCGCTCCTCGAAAGGGGAAAACTAAGATCAGCCCGAATGGTGAAATTTCTGTCTTCGCCATTCGGGCTTTTTTAGTGGTCGGTAATCAGTGATCAGTGGTCAGGACGCTTTTGACTTCAGAGTATACATATCAGCGATACCGCTATATTGCCATGTATGCATTAGCCTTAAATGCGCCCTGATCACTAACTACTGATCACTGATCACTTCATTACTTTTTCAACTTTTTTTATTTTATCGGGAAAAGAAAGCGCATTTGTGTT
>CAVEMF010000161.1:0-5164 GCA_963616715.1 Ruminococcus bromii
GTACTACGCGTTCCGGCGGCTCCATGTGACGATCCGGTATCATTACTGGGATCAGGAGCTGTTCAAGGATTTTCGTCATTTGGCGCTGTCGGTCTTTGCGGTGTCGGTGATTGATCAGATTTTCTGGAAGACGAATCAGATCATTTTGGGGATCATCGGTGGCGCGGCGGTGGTGGCGGTGTACTCTATCGCGTCTTTGATTTATATGAATTATATGTCGCTCTCGGTGGCGATCTCGGGGGTGTATCTGCCGCATGTGACGGAGATGGTGGCGCGGAAGGAGCCGGCGTCTCACTTGTCGGCGCTTTTTATCAAGATCGGCCGGTGGCAATACTATCTCCTGGCGCTGGTGGCCACGGGATTTATTATTTTCGGCCGGGACTTCATCGGCCTGTGGGCGGGCGCGGGCTTTGAGGAGGCTTATGGTATCACGCTGCTCATCATCTTGCCTTTTACTATCGATTTGATACAGAATATAGGGAATTCGATCCTCCAGGCGAAGAATTGCTATGATTTCCGGGCGAAGGTGCTCTTTGCTTCCGGCGCGCTGAGTCTGGCTTTCGCGATCCCTCTGGGGCTTCGCTACGGCGGCACGGGCTGCGCTTTTGCGACGGGCCTGGCCATGGTGGTGAGCAATGGGCTGGTGATGAATTGGTTCTACGCGAAGGAAATTCATCTCTCTATCGGAGAATTTTGGCGGCAGATCGGTAAGATTTCTTGCATCGTCATCCCTGTGGCAGCTATCGGGTATGGAGGAAATATGCTATTTCCTACCACCGGTTTCGTGGGCTTTGGCGTGAAGGCGGCGCTCTACTCGGCGCTCTACGGTGCGGCGATCTGGACGCTCGCCATGACGGCGGAGGAGAAAGGGAAGATCACGGGGCTTCTGAGGAGGTAGTAGCCGGTAGCTGGGACGCGTTTGGCGGCTGTCCCATTCCACTGTAAGCCTTCTTCTCTGAAGAAGGTGGCCGAAGGCCGGATGATGCCTTGATCCTTTTTCGCTATGCATCACCCGCCCTTCGGGCACCCTCTTCAGGGAAGAGGGCATTTAAGGAAAGGAAAGATGGAATATGAAAGGTATTATTTTAGCAGGTGGGAGCGGGACGCGGCTGGCTCCTTTGACGCAGGTGACTTCGAAGCAGCTTTTGCCGATTTATGATAAGCCGATGATTTTTTATCCTTTGTCGACTTTGATGCTGGCGGGGATACAGGATATTTTGATTATTTCTACGCCGCAGGATTTGCCGAATTTCGAGCGGCTCTTGGGGGATGGGTCTCGGTATGGGATTCATTTGTCTTACAAGGTGCAGCCAAGTCCGGATGGGCTGGCGCAGGCTTTTATCCTGGGGGAGGAGTTTATCGACGGGGAGCCTTGCGCTATGATCTTGGGGGATAATATTTTCTATGGCGCGGGGCTGACGAAATATTTGAAGGAGGCGGCGTCTCGGACGGAGGGGGCGACGGTCTTTGGGTATTATGTGGATGATCCGGAGCGGTTCGGGGTGATCGAGTTTGACGAGGAAGGTCGGGCGCGGTCGATCGAGGAGAAGCCGGCGCGTCCGAAGTCGAATTATGCGGTGACGGGTCTGTATTTCTATGATCATCATGTGTGCGAGCTGGCGAAGCGGGTGAAGCCTTCGGCGCGTGGGGAGCTGGAGATCACGGATCTGAATCAGATGTATCTGTCTCAGGGAAATCTCCATGTGGTGACGCTGGGCCGGGGGTATGCGTGGCTGGATACGGGGACGATGGATTCGCTGTATGAGGCGTCGGAGTTTGTGCGTTCGGTGGAGACGCGGGCGGGGATCCATATCTCGGTGCCGGAGGAAATAGCGTATGTGAATGGCTGGATCGATAAGGCGGCGCTCTCGGCGAGTGCGAAGGCGTACGGGAAGAGTCCGTACGGGCAGTATCTGCAGAAGGTGGTGGACGGGGTGATCCGTTATCCGTTGACCGTGTAACCGTGAACCGAGCGTGGTGAGGGTAGCGGGAGTTGGAGTGGTTGGCGGTCTTGTGTGGCGAGGTTGCCTGCTGCCTCACTACCGCCTTCCGTTAACCGTATAACCGTTGACCGGGCGTGGTGGCGCTGGCGGGAGATGGAGCAGCTGGCGGTCTTGTGTGGCGGGGGTGCCTGCTGCCTCACTACCTCCTTCCGTTGACCGTGTAACCGTTGACCGAGCGTGGTGGCGCTGGCGAGAGTTGGAGCAGCTGGCGGTCTTGTGGGGCGCGTTTGGGCTGCTGCCTCACTACTGCTTGCCGTTTACCGTATAACCGTTAACCGAGCGTGGTGATGGTAGCGAGAGTTGGAGCGGCTGGCGGTCTTGGGCGGCGCGTTTTGGTTGCTGCCTCACTACCGCTTGCCGTTTACCGTGTAACCGTTAACCGAGTGTGCTGACGATAGCGAGAAATGGCGCGGTTCACGGTTATACGGTTCACGGTTAACGGTAGCGAGACAGTAGTGAGAATTGAGAAAAATGGAGGCGCGGATGGATTACCGGCAGATGGATGTGTGGCAGAAGTCGATGCGGTTGGTGAAGGTGGTGTATCCTTTGTCGGCGCGGCTTCCGGCTATCGAGCGGTTTGCTTTGGCGGATCAGATCCGGCGGGCGGTGACGTCTATCGCTTTGAATATCGCTGAGGGCTGTAATCGAGGTTCGGATCGGGAGCTTTGGTATTTCCTTTCTATCGCCAGGGGTTCGGCGGCTGAGGTGGAGACGCAGCTTTATATTTGCATTGAGCTTGGGTATTTCCCCGAGTCGGATGCGGTGGACGCGTTGGCTTTGTGTGATGATGTGAAGGGGATGCTGTATCGGTTTATGCAGAGTGTACGGCGATAGCCGTTAACTATTGACCGTATAACCGTTGACCGAGCGTGGGGGTGCTGGCGAGAGCTGGAGGGGGTAGCGGTCTTGTGTGGCGGGGTTGCCGGCTGCCTCACTACCATTTGCCGTGAACCGTGCCATTTCCCGCTATCGCCAGTACACTCGGTTAACGGTAAACGGTTTTAGGATTGTGGCTTTTGTCGTATAATGGATATGATGAGGTTTGTATGATAAGAAGGGAGGGGAGCGGCGATGGCGAGTGTTACATTTCCGATTGCGCTTGAGACGATTGCTTGGGTGAAGGATGTGGCGAAGGAGCAGCTTGTGGAGTCTTCTGTTCTGGATTTGCTGTCTGATTGGGAACGAGGCGTGAAGAAGCCTACGTTAAGTCAGGTGCAAAAGTTGGGGCAGCGACTGCATATTCCTTTCGGGTATTTTTTCTTGACGAAGCGGCCGGTGGACCATTTCAAGATTCTGGAATTTCGGACGATAGATAGTGTGGCGCATGGGGAGGCAAGTCCTCAGTTGAAGGATACGATCGCACAAATGGAAGCGGTACAGGATTGGGTGCGGGAGTATAGACGAGGCGAAGCGTATCCGAAGGTGGCGTTTGTGGGGCGCTGCCGGGGGATGGATGTCTCTCAGGTGCTTGTAACGGTAAGAGATGTATTTGAGATCCCGGTGCATTGGTATGAGGATGTGAAGGATGCAGCGCAGGCGTTTCGTTTTTTTCGCAGGCTTTGTGAGCAGCAGGGGATCATTGTCATGCAGAATGGGGTCGTAGGAAATAATACGCATCGGCCGTTGTCTTTGGATGAGTTTAGGGCGTTCGTGCTGACGGATGATTGGGCGCCTTTGATTTTTATCAATGCAAGGGATGGGATTCGGGGGCGGCTCTTTTCTTTGTTGCATGAGGTGGTGCATGTTTTTCTAGGGCAGAATGATCTATTTAATTCTCCTGATAGGGTGACGGCTTTTGAAAAGGAAATAGAGCGAATCTGCAATAGGGTGGCAGCTGAGATTTTGGCTCCGGAGAAAGCGTTTTTGGAAATCTGGGTGCAGTGCAGCGGGGAAAAGGATTTGCAGTTTTCTGTAAAGCAGGCTGCTAAAAAGTTTCATTGCAGTTTGACGGTGGCAGCTCGCAGAGCATTGGATTTGGGATGCATCACACAAGGGCAGTATGAGGAGATGGTGAGTCTATTTCAAAAAGCTTTTGCTAAAGGCAAGGGAAAGGGCGGCAATTACTATAATACGTTGGCCAGTCGCATGGATGGACCTTTTGTTCGAATGCTGGCGGATTCCGTGCAAATGGGAAATACGACGTACACGGAGGCATTTCGCTTGACCGGCACAAATAACAAAACGTTTGCGGAGCTGGTAAAGGATGTAAACCAGGGAGGGCGTAGGGCATGAGTGAAAAGGTATTGTTTGATGCCAATTCTTTTATTACTCCGCACAATACGTATTATGCGCCGGAGATGGTTCCGTCGTATTGGGAGTATCTTTCCGGGGTGGCGTCGCAAATCGTATTGCTTGATAAGGTGTATGACGAGGTGACGAGAAGTAGGGATTTCTTGTCTTCTTGGCTTCAGGATCACAAGGCGGATTTTTGCTTTTTATCGACTCGGGATGCAGAGGTTCTTGCTGTATATGGACAGGTGATTCAGTACTTGGATGAAAGTCCTTTGTATCAGCAGGGGGCGAGGAGGGCCTGGGCTGATTTCCAGGTGGCGGATCCCTGGCTCATTGCAGCGGCGAAGGTATACGGATACAAAATTGTAACTTTTGAGCGCGGCAGCTTGCCTAATAAAAATTCTCCAGCTAAAAATCCAAAGATTCCGGTGGTAGGGGAGAAATTTGGGGTGGAGTGTGAGGATTTGTTTTCCTATTTGAAACGCATGAAAATGGTTTTGTAAAAAAGCGCTGATTTCTTTTGGCAATCAGCGCTTTTGTTGAGGATTGCGAGGGAAGCGCTGATTCTTCGATTTAATCAGTAGTTCCCTCGCGTCGTTGTCTTGTGGGGCGGGCTTACGAGTTCCAAGCTCCTAGCTCAAAGCTGTGGGGAGGCAGGCACGCGAGCTCCGACTACCGACCACGAAGCCGATGGCGGAAACGAAAAGAGTGAGGCTAGCGCCAGACGCGTCCTGATCACTGATTACTAATCACTGATCACTAAATCAGCCATCACCTGCCCTTGGGGCACCCTCTTCGGGGAAGAGGGCTTAAGAGGAAAGGAGAAGAAATGAAGACAATCATTGTGACCGGCGGGGCCGGGTTTATTGGTGCAAATTTTGTATTTCATATGCTCGCGGCGCATCCGGAGGACCGGATTGTGTGCCTGG
>CAVEMF010000162.1:0-5143 GCA_963616715.1 Ruminococcus bromii
TCATCACCCTCATCGTCCATCACGTGGATTATCTGGTCTTCCAGCAGGATTTCCAACACGTCTTCTAAGTACATTCGCCCACCTCAATTTTCCCGACGTACAGGGAGATGTAATGGGTATGCTCAAACCGCCAATCAGGCCGTTTCCATCGGCTTGCTTCTTTTGAGCAAATTCCAAATACTTCAAGCTCCATAAGCTCAGGGCGAATTTCCTCGGGCGATTCGAAAAACCATGCGCCTGGACTGATTTTCTCATCCACAGAAAGGACTTCTATTTTCTGATTCGCCATAAGCTTTTTGGCCACTTGTCTTACCAGCATTGATGGTCATCCTTTCCCGCTGCCACCGCAAGCGCTGCCACCAGGCAACTCGCACATCCACCTACAATCATCCCGATGATGAAAGCCGTAATCTCAGCCATTCGCCTTCCCTCCCTTCTCCTCTACCCGGCGCGCGATATCCTGCGCCTCTTCCACTTCCCTCATGGCGAGCTGAACCTCCGCAATAGCGCCCGCGATACATTCCCTTAGCTTCCCGCTGGATTTGTCCCTGGCACGCGCCAAGTAATTTTTAACGCTTTCCAGATCATCCAGCTGCCATCCCAAAAATTCCGATAGTGATGTCATAGTTTCCTCCTAAAATGGTATTTCCTCTTCGCCCGCCGGAAATGGTGCGCCCTGGTTCACGGGCTGCGCCCCTTTGGATACGCTGCCAAACTGTGCGAAGCTCCCGACCGGAGCCGCGCCGCCGTATCCGCCATGCGGAGCAGCATTGCTACATCCGGGTGTAGGCGCCGCGTTGCTATAGCCGCCCGCCGGAGTGCCCTCCTGATAGCCGCCCGCCTGCGTGGATCCACGCGCTGCGACTTCCGTCAAAGGCACGCCGATAAATTCCGCCGTCACTTCTGTGACCCATTTCCTCTGTCCACTCTGGTCGTCGTAGCTTCTGGTAGTGTAGCGGCCTTGGACGAATACCCGCATGCCTTTGCGACAAGTGTTTCCCACCTGCTCCGCCAGATTTCCCCAGGCCACCACATTGATCCAGTCGGTCATTTCTTTCTCCTCTCCCTGAGGCGTGACGAATTTCCGATTGACGGCTACCGTAAATGCCGCTACCGCCTTCCCGGTCTTGGTGCTTCTCACTACCGGGTCTCTTGCTAAATTTCCTTCGACCTGCACACTGTTCATAATTTGCATCCCTCCAAAATACCTTTGATTTTCACGGCTTCTTTTTTCATCGCCGCCATCTTTGTTCTCCATTTCGAGTTGCAGGATAGAGAGCAGCACTTCTGCCCCCTCCTCTTGGCACGGAAAGGCATCCCGCATGCGAGGCATACCTTTTGCCTCTCCTCTTCGGTCATTGGCGCAGAAGAGGAAATCGTAATCCCTGTACCTCTTACGCCACTCTTCTGTCCGCCCTCTCTCTGTAAGACTTTCGTGCACCGCGAGCAGCAGGTGACGCGGCCTTTATTTTTCGATTCAAAGATCTTCCCGCATACCTTGCACACCAGCACATACATCTCCCCTGCCGCCCGAAGCTCCTCCATGCGCTTCTCGTAGTATTCCCGCGTGCGGAGCTGCTGGTAGCGGAAACCTCTTTCCGCCTTATCCTCTCCGCCCTTTTGATTCTGCACGCTCAGGGTCACGCTGTCTCGGGTGTATCTCCGCAACTCTCCTGACCCCACGCCGCTTGGATTCTCAAAATACAGCGTGATACGCGGACCTTTCGAGCCGTACCCATACAGGGCATCCGTCCCATATCGGCGCTCCATCCCATGTATATGCTCCAGCGTCGCCGCCCATTCTTCTTCTGTCATTTTCGTCCTCCTCGCTTTGGCCGCCATGCATCAAGCGGGTCTACCAGGCCTGCCAGCCATACCTCTACCCTTGGGCATGCGCCGTACACTTTCAGGCATTGCCCAAACACCACCTGCGCGTCATCATGGTAGGCCAGCCCATTCAGCGCATCGGCCACCACCTTCTCCACGTTATCGAAATCAGGCTTCTTTGCGGCATACGCCACCGCGCCCTCCTCGACAGCCCTTCGCTTCCATTTGGCAAACGACTCCGGCATAGCATAGTAGGCCACCACCTGAAGCCGCACCGGACTTCCTTTCGGGAAGAGCATAGACCCGCCGGAGATGACATAACACTCCCTGATGAGCCTTTCGTAATTCCGCGTCTCCGGTGGCGTGTAGGTCTTCCCTGTCTTCCTATTGGTGCGCGGCCTTCCCTTTCCTTGTGGATCGCCGGGCACGGTGAAGCGGAATTCTACCCGCCGCCCCTCCTGATCCATTCGGTATGCTATGCCCTCCTCGATTCCTTCCAAGACAGTGGGTAATGCCTTCCCTCCCTCGATGGTGCATAGCACCTTTTCATTCGTCTCGGCCATCTTTCGCCTCGCTTTCAAAGTCCAGCCACGCCTCGCGCCCGGGGCGATTGAAAAGCATCATGGCGCGGAAATAGGAGTCCTTTTGCCCCGTCTCGATTCTTTTCCTTCGGCAATGGCTCTCGTCTTTGCATTTCCGGACGCGCTGGCCGTCCTCATCATACATCCAGTGATAGCTCTGCTCGGAGTAGAGCGCCCGCCCGCAATACGCGCAGTAGCCTATGGGCTTCCTATCGTCTGCCCTCTTTGCTTTCGCTTCCCTGGTGACATCCGCTGCCTTGCTCTTGGAAAATTCCGCCCGCAAGTCTTCTGCCAGTCGCTTGAACATATCCGCGTCACGCTCTACCTGCCTACCCGGTGAAAGCCTATCTTTCCCCCGTACGTGCTTCATCCCTTGCCTCCTCCTCTTTCCTTCGGCTTCCCTCTAGGGCCTCCGCCGGACAAGCGCCAGTCTTTCCCTTTGGCGCTCTGATCAATGCCTATTTTCACCTGACAATAGTTTTGAAATGGAAATCCCATATCCCCGAAGCCTTCCCGCATGTTCTCGTAGTCCACCCAGTAGCCCGCTTTCGGCTTCGGTTTCTCCGTCCACTCGTCAGCGATGACGATGGTGGTTTTCTTCGTGGGTCTTCTGAGATTTCTAGTAAATCCATACCGCGCCCGAAGTATCGGGGCATCACTTCGGAAAGTCTCTAGCCCATTCTTGATGATGTAGCTTGCAAGCTTTGGCCAATAGCCCGAGTCGTCCAAGTGCCTGGTATTGCAAGACGGATAAGGACAAGCCTCCGTCCCTACCGTCTTCTGCCAGGCTCTTTCTATTTCCGCTGCGTCTACCGCCCCGCTCATGACCGCGTGGAAGTGGATACTTCCCCTTTGCCCGCGGCCGATGGAGTAGATGGACATGAATTCAGCGCCCGCCTTCTTGTAGATCCGCGCCAGCTTTCTTTTGAAACGATTCCAATCCCCACGGATTTCCTCGGAGGACTTCTCGTAGGTTCTAGGCGGATAAGAGAAGCGCATGAAATAATCGCCGGGCTTGAAATTCTCCTCTAAGAGAAGCAGGCACTCTTGCTCCGCCCGCTTATCCTGCCAGCGCTTCACCTTCTCCTCTGTGGGCTTCTCGCGGATTCGTCTCTGGTCCTTCTTCCCGTATCGTCCGGAAATAGATTTCTGTACGATCACTATCTTCCCGCTGGGGATACTCCACTCCGTCCGGATATAGGCACCCTTACCCTTGCGGCGTGCCTTCCTTCTCCGCTTTCGTTTTAGCTGCTTTGCCTCAGTCATGGGCTCACCCCTTGGGAAATAGCCAATGCCACCCTTCGCTTGCTATAATATTTTCATGAAAGGAGGCTTTACTATGAAACATGAAATTCTATACCATCAAGCTCTCGTCTGCGAGTACGGCCATTTGATTACCGGTGATCTTTCGGCTTTCGCTGATTCTCCCGCGGAGCATTGCCCACAGTGCGGGCAGAAGTGTATTTCTGTCTGCCCCTCCTGCGGCGCGTCAATCCACGGTGATCGTTACACGCTCCACGCGGTTCATGAGAAAAGCGCTGCAGGTTCCGTGTGGGATGAGTCCTATGTGACCCGTAGCCGCGAGCCGAAAGAGCTCGCCGAGCATACCATCGAGCCTTGCGCCGTTCCATCCTACTGTCACGCCTGTGGCTCTCCCTACCCTTGGACGTCAACACTTCTCCTTGAGGCGGGAAGAATCGTCGACTTGATGGATGAGCTTGCTCCGGAGCAGAAAGTGCTTTTGAAAGAATGCTTCCCTTCTCTGCTTTCCGAGGCGCCGACCACCCCAGCCAATTCATTAATCGCCGCCAAACTATTGCAATCTGTTTCGGCTATCGCCAAGACCGCCCTGCAAAACCTTCTCGCCGATCACTTGTCCGCTTTCGTTCTTTCTCTATTAGGTTGGAAATCGCAGTGAGCGTTTGCACCATTTCCTTTGCAAGCTTTAAATCCCTCAACTGTACCCTTCCGCTTTCTGCTGTCGCCATCATTACGGCGGCAGCTATCCAAGCATAGCTCTCAAAAATTTCATCCAGCCTATCCCCAGCACCTCCGTCTATGACATCAGCGAGGTGCTTTTCTATTTTCATCTCATTCATGCTCTTCCTCTCCTTTCCCTTGGGAAATGGTTCAAACTTGGATACTCTTAGCGGGCCCGCCAAGCGCGGCCGTTTCTACCTTTTGGTAGGGACTCGCCCCGCGCTATAGCTTTTCCTTTCCGCGCCTTCATCTCGGCATCACGGCGGCTTCTTCTGATAGCGGCAGCCGCCGCGCTGGTAGTGCTCGCAGGTGGTGCAGTGGCCTTCACATACCGCCATGCCGCCCGCCCTTCGGCAGTGCACCGTGTGCAGCGGCTCAGCCCCGCATAGCGGACACACCCGATTGATGGGCGAGAGCTCTATGCGTCTGATAGTGATATAGCATCGCGCCCCTTTATTATTCTTATATATATAAGAAGTCTTTTCGCGGCTCTCCTCGATAGCCACAGGCGTGCTCCGCCGGAAACCGTTGTAATAGATCCCCTCACCTTCCTGCACCAGGTGCGCGTCCGGATCTACGAAGTGTAAGTCGGCGCTCTGATCCATGCGCACCTCCCCCACCCGCTCCACTTCTCCATTTCCAAGCGGCCATAAGGCGGGGAGCGTCACCAGCATTTCCCCCTTCTTCGAGTATTGGATATTCTCTCCCGCCCTCATCGTTTGCCGCCTCTCTTCTCATGGAGCACCAGTGTGAAT
>CAVEMF010000163.1:0-5080 GCA_963616715.1 Ruminococcus bromii
ATAAAAATTCTTATGATTTTTGAATCTTCGATTTAATCAGTGGTTCCCTAGCTCCCTCTATCCGAAGCACGCACGGTGAACGGTTACACGGTTATACAGTTCACGGTAGTGAGAAAGCAGGGCAGTGTGGCGAATTTCAAAACTCGCGGCGCTTCTTAATTTGTGCGCCGCACCTCCACTCCTCACTCCTCACTCCACACTCCTCACTTATCCCTCTACACTCGATAAATACCTAAATTCAATCCCTTCCGCCTGGAGTTTCGGCACCATTTGGCGGAAGGCCTCGGCGGTGTTCGGGCGGCAGTGGCCTATGATGATGTAGGTGCCGTGCTTCTTTGCACGTTCGGCACCTTCGCGAATCATGCGGCAGATGTCATTGACGTCGGCGGAGTTGTCCACGAAGAGGTCGTTTCTCGCATAGCGCACGCCGTAAGTCTTGGCGGCCGCGTCGGCTGCGGTGGTGCTATTGGTGCGGCTATCAAAGAAGAAGAGGCCGCGATGAGAGAGCTCACTCATCACCGCTTCCATGGTCCGCTTGTCAGTGGTAGCTTTGGACCCCTGGTGGTTATTGATGCCGATGGCTTCGGGCACTTGGGAGAGGGAATTCTTCAGCATGCTGCGGATTTCCGCATCGCTCATGGAAGTCAGGATGACTTTATTCTCCATGCCGATGCCGGAGACCGACTCCATGGGCTGGTGGAGAATCACCGGCAGCCCTTTGGCATGCCAGGACATCGCTGCTTCCCTGGTGTGCACCTGGTTTGGCATGACGGCCAAGGTCAAGGGAATGCCCATATTTTCATAGACCTTCTGAGAAGCGAGGTCCCGGCCCGCGTCGTCGATGACCACCACCAAGCGGCCGGTGACAGCGGTATTTGTTTTGGCCGGTGCCAAGGTCTTCGCCTTCGGCACCTCTGCCTTTGCAGCAGGCTTAGCCGCCGGCGTCTCGGATTTCGCTTTCGCCTGCGCCGTAGCCTTTGGCGTCACAACCTTGCTCGTTTCTACTTTGGCGGCTGAGGAAACGTTGCTCTTCACCGGAGCGCTTTCCACCGTCTTTGGCGTCTCACTCTTTACGACGTCAGAAACGGATGGCGTCTCGGCCTTCGTCTCTTCTTTAATCGGCGCCTCCGTGGTTTCTACCTTTTCTTCTTTCGTATCTTTAGAAGAGAACAGGCGGGAAAGGTCGAAGGTATCCTTCTTCTCTTCCTTCGTCTCTTCGGCTGCCGTTTCTTCTTTTGTTTCTTCTTTCGCCTCTTCTTTTGTTTCCTTTAGGATGTTGATGGTACTCTTCTCTTCAGCCTGGGTTTCTTCCTTTGGCGCTTCGGCGTCTGCCGAGGCCACCACGGTCTTGTCACCCGATTTCATTTCGATGGTGACGATCTTCCCAAAGGCGGCTTTGATTTTTTCCTTCAAGCTTTCCGGCGTGCCCTGGTCCTCCTTCGGGACAAGGCCCTGCATTTCTTTGTCATTGAAAATATGCCGCACCGCCGCCACATTCACCTGCGCATCCGGCGCATTGGTCATGCGGTCGGTCACGTAGGCCGAGCCGGTGATGAGGCAAATAAAAAAGAGAAGCAGCAAAAAGGGATGCCCGCCATTGCTCTTCTTCCGCGTTGTCCGTTTCCTTCGTGTAGCCATGAGTCCTCCTTCGGCTTCCTAAGAGCCGTGTCGTTTTTCTTTATTATAGCATGTGGGCAAGGGATAAGGGATAAGGACGCGCGCCGATTTCTCTGCAAAGCTTTTCTGAAATTCTCATTTAGTGTATAATGTTTTAGATTTAACCAAAAACTTTTTCTCATCCGGAGAGTGAAATATATGAAACCAGAAAAACAATGCACCGTCATTGTGAATCCCACCTCAGGGCGCGAGCGAGCGCCACGGTATATCCCGCTGCTGCACAGCACCTTGGCCAAGCGCTTCGATGACATCACCATCAAGCTCACGGAAAAAGCCGGCGACGCTACGCAGTTTGCCAGAGCCGCCGCCAAAGAGGGGCGCGACGTGATCTGCATGGGCGGCGACGGCACCATCAATGAAGTCATCAACGGCATGGCACCGGTGGGCAGCGAGTCAGCCTTCGGCTTCATCCCCTTCGGCACAGTGAACGACCTGGCCCGCGCGCTCCACATCCCCCGCTCGCCGCAAGGCGCCATCCGCATGCTGGAGACCGCCATCAAAACCAACATCGACGTAGGCAAGATCAATGACCAATATTTCATCAACGTGGTCGCCGCCGGACTCATCCCCGAAGCCGTGAGCGAAGTCACCATCAAAGAGAAAACACTCTTCGGGTCTCTGGCCTACTTCATGAAAGGCGTGCAGGTTCTGAACAAACAGAAATCCTATCACTTCAAGATCGAAGAAGAGAACGGCACCATGATCCAAGTCTCCTCCCCTTTGATCGCCGCCATGCTCACCGACTCGGCGGGGAGCTTTAGAAATCTGATTCCCCCGGAAGAAAGAAATAAGGGCCTCATCAAGTTGTGCCTCTTCCACGACTTCGCCTGGCTCAATGCGATCCGCCAAGCGCCGAAACTTTTGGCCGGCTTCCAAATGGGCCCCGACTTCGTCACCGTGGTGGGTATCAAGAAAGCCCACATCACCATCGACGATGAAGAAACACTGTGGACCAATGTGGATGGAGACAAAGGACCGAAGTTCCCCATCGATTTAGAAATCCTCCCCTCCCGCCTCCCGGTCTTCGTACCGCCTCACGTGGATGACAACGCCACCCACCTCCCCCACTTCTTCGAAAAAGTAGCGCCCCACATCCACTTCCCTTGGAATGAAAACGAGGAAGATGAAATCAAAGGCACCACGCTGAAAGAAGTGGTGCGCGAAGTGCAAGAGCGAGAACGGAAGAAGCGGGAAGCGGAAGAAAAGAAAGAAAAGTAGTCGGTGGTCAGAGTTCAGTGATCAGTGGTCAGTGTTCAGTGGTCAGTACGCATTTGACTGCTTAATCAATTATACTAAGCCTTCTTTACTGAAAAAGATGCCAAGAGAGCGAACGATACCGATCACTGATCACTGATCACTAATTCCTAATCAATAAAAAAGGACTGCGAAAAAAATTCGCAGTCCTTTTTTATTTTCCATTCCGAAGGCGATTCAGCTTTTCCTGCACCGAGAGGGGCAGGGCGCGGCCGATTTCGCTTCGTAGGTTGTTGTTATTGTTGTGGGTAATGAATGTGGTCTGTACCTTTTTATCTTCATTGATGGCCCGAAGGAGATCATCCACCGCCATGCGATAAGCGCCGTTTCCCAGGACTTGGTTCTGCTCCGGCCCATCGGAGGTGACCACGTAAATGGAGCGGTACTCGTCTCGCCGGTCGTAGGATTCCTTCTCGATGTAGCTATCCGCCGTCATGCGGCTGGGCGTGAAGACGACGGTGAAAGATTTCCCCAGCTTCTCCATCTTCACTTTGTTCGACGTGCTCTGTCCATCAAAGACGACGATCATTTCCAAATTGTTGTGAGCGCCGTAGTCTTGGAGAAGGTCGATGAGCTTCTTGCGACTCGACTCCAAGTCCTCCCGGTCAAAGACCTTCGGCAACCAGAAGATCACATTGTACCCGTCGACGAGGTATAGATCCTTCATATTCTCTCCTTTGGTGCGTGAGGGGTTCAGGGATACATTTTAGAGGAAGGGATAAGGGATAGGGGATAAGGGATAAGGCGCGGTCTAAGAGGGCGAAGCCTTTCCTATCAAGCCCTCTTCTTTGAAGAGGGGGCCCGAAGGGCGGGTGATTCCTGCTTTCCCATTACCGTAAACCGTTTAGCGTATAACCGTTAACCGGCTCTTTTACCGCTAGGGAAGCGCTGATTAAATCGTTTTCAAAAATCATTCTTGAATTTTTATTCAGAGCGAGGAAAGGAAATCCGCGAATAGCGAGCTATTTAAGGATTTTCTTGACGAAGCTATGAATAAAAATTCTTATGATTTTTGAATCTTCGATTTAATCAGTGGTTCCCTAGCGAGCCGTTAAGCAATACATCTTTCGCGCAAGAGCTTACCGCTCCACGACTCGCCAGCGGTAGTATGCGCGGTAAACGGTTACACGGTGAACGGTTCACGGTAGTGAGGTAGCAGGTAAATGCACTCCCATTTCAAAACTCGCGCCGCTTTATAATTTGTGCGGCGCACCACCACTCCTCACTCCTCACTCCTAACTCCTAACTTTTACGTCCTCTGCTTCGCCGCCTCATAAATCAGCAGCGCCGCGGCTACGGATACGTTGAGAGAGGAGACTTTGCCTTTCATAGGGATGCGGACGCAGAAGTCGCAGAGCTTTCTTGTGAGCGGCGAGACGCCTTTGCCTTCGGCGCCCATGACGATGACCAGGGGGCCTTTGAGGTTCGCTTCATAGTAGAGGCTTTCGCCGTCCATGTCAGCGCCCACGACCCAGAAGCCTTTGTCCTTCAGCATTTCCAAAGTCTGGCGGATATTTCCGGTCTGGCACACAGGCAGGTACGCAAAGGCACCGGCGGCAGTCTTCATAGCAGCGGCAGTGACCGGCGGGCTTTTGTGCTTCGGAAGGAGCACCGCCGATGCGCCGGCGCACTCCGCCGTGCGGACGATGGCGCCCAGATTTCTCACATCTTCCAGTCCATCCAAAAGGATGAAGATGGGATCTTTGCCTTCGCTCTCTGCCACCACCTGATCCAAATCGGCGTATTCATAAGGTTTCAAAAGCGCTGCCACGCCCTGGTGGACCACGCCATTTCCCATGCTCTCAAGGCGCTTCTCATCCACTTCTTCGATAGGAAGGCCCTGGGCCTGCGCCTCTTTCTGAATGGAGAGGAGGCGATCGTCCTTCTTGCCCTCTTTGATGAAAAGCTTCTTCACGCCTTTGGCGCGGAGAAATTCGGTGACGCTGTTCCGTCCGCAGGTGAGGAGGGAATCATTTCTGACAGTCTTCTCGTCGCGGCGGGGCGCGTCTCTTTTTTCTCTTCGCTTTTCCGGCGCGCGGGCACGAGGCGCCGCCGATTTCTCGGACTTGACACGGGGCTTCATCTTGCCTTTAGTTTGCATGATTCATTTCTCCTGCCAGGTATTTCAGACTTTTATCCAAAATAAATT
>CAVEMF010000164.1:0-5076 GCA_963616715.1 Ruminococcus bromii
ATGTTATTGTTCTTTTTATGAAAAGTATATGAGCGGTTGCGGTATTTTCGTTAGAGAATAGCGGTCATGGATTAGACTGGAGATAAAGTAATCAGTGATCAGGGGTCAGTGATCACTAAACCGATAGCGTCACTCCCGCTATACTTTAAACTTATATCCCACGCCCCAAATGGTAAGGATATGCTTCGGATCCGCCGGATCTTCTTCCACCGCTTCGCGGAGGCGATTGATATGCACCGGCACAGTGGCCGTATTTCCCAAAGACTCCATGCCCCAGATGCGGGTATAGAGAGTCTCGCGGCTATGGACCACATCGGCGTGGAGCATGAGGAATTCCAAGAGTTTGAATTCTTTATTCGGCAGCACTTTCTCCTGGCCGCGGACGAAGACGCGGTGGGTGTCGGATTCCAAGGAAATCTCACCGATGGTGATGCGTTTCTTCTCGTGCTGCTTGCCCTTGAGCCGCTCGTACTGGGCCAGCTGGGACTTCACCTTCGCCACCAGGACGCCGGGGGAGAAGGGTTTCTCGATGTAGTCATCAGCGCCAAAGCCCAGACCGCGAATCTTATCGATGTCGGTGCGTTTCGCTGTCACCATCATGATAGGCACGTCGATCTTGTCCCGGAGCTTCCGACAAATTTGAAATCCGTCCATCCCCGGTAGCATCACGTCCAAAAGGATGAGGTCATAGTCTCCTGTCATGGCTTCGGCGAGCCCGCGGGTGCCATTCTCCTCCACCTTCACCTCGTAGCCACTCACTTCCAGGTAGTCCTGCTCGATAGAAGCGATGTCGTCGTCGTCTTCGATGATTAAAATCTTTTTTATCATTGGTGGTCTCCTTTTTTGAAACAGGGATAGGGAATAAGGCGCATTTAGCACAAGTTAAGAGTGGTGGTGCGGCGCACAATTCACTCCTCCTTCCTCACTCCTAACTCCTCACTTTATTCATCGGCAATCTCACCTTCACCACCAGCCCGTGGGGACAAGCGTTTTTGATTTCCACCTCGCCCTTCATGAGGGCGGCGGCCCGCCGGACGATGGCAAGGCCCAGGCCGCTGCCGTTCTCGGTGCGGCTTCTGGCTTTGTCGGTGCGATAGAAGGCATCCTGCAAGCGGGAGAGCTCTTCCGCCGGCACGCCCTGGCCGTCATCGGCGATGGTGAGGACCGCCGTATTTCCTTCCTTCTTAAGGGAAATGGAAATATTGACTTCCTCTTCGGTCTTGTACTTGATGCTATTGATCACCACATTTTCGATCACCCGGCCCAAAAGGAGGGCGCTCCCGGCGATAGGCACATTCTCTGCCAGCTCCATATGGAAGTGGGCCCCTTTCTTCTCCCAGGCCAGGCGATTTTCCTCGATGAATTCCGCTGTCAGCTGCTCGAGCTGCAAAGGTTCCAGCGGCAGTGCCTTCTCGCCCAGATCCATTTTCGTCAGGAGCAGGAGCTGCTCGATCAAGCGTTCCAGCACATCCGCCTTTTTTTCAATGACTCGCAGATAACGCTCCTGTTTCTCCGGCGTATTGGCCACGTGGTCGAGGAGCCCCTCCACATAGGCTTTGATGGAGGTCAGCGGCGTGCGGATGTCATGAGAAATACTGGCAATGAGCTCCTTCCTTCGCTCCTCCGCCTGCTCTCTTTGCTGCAGAGATTCCCGGAGCTTTCGAGTCATCAGGTTGAAGGCGTCCAAGGCCGGTGTGAATTCATCATTTCCTCCATGCGTAAGGTGCACCATCAGATTTCCTTCCTGCACCGCCTCGGCACCTCGCTGTAATTCGTTCAGCGGCTTCAAGATGCGCCCGGTGATGAATTTCGCCAGCACATAGCTCACCAGCAAAATAAAAATCACCAAAGATACCACCGTGAAGCGATTGCTATTTCTAAAAGCCGTCTCGATAGCCGCATCGCTTCGCTCCGTCGGCTGATGGGCTAGCACATAGAGATGGTAGCGTTGGCCGTCGATGTCATTTCTTTCCAGAAACTCATAGTGGCCCATCCGCGTGCGGCTATAGCTGCCGCCTTCCGGCGAGAGGTCCAGCTCCTCCTGTACCTTCTTCTGCCGAAGATCTGCCACTTCAGCTCGCATGGCGTCATTGCCGTATTGATAAATCATCGCCCCATCACGGTAAAGCGCCACATAGGTCTGCACCGGATCCAGGATATCCATCACCCAGTGCTCATCATTGATGGGCTCCCCGTGCTTTAAATTATGGAAAACCGCCGTGCGCACCACCTTCGACACCACATGAAACTGGAACCCACTCTCCGCCATCACATGATTGCCGCTCTTCGCGTACAGATACAGCCCGCAGAACGAGGACAGTACCACGAAAAAAGTCATCAGAAATGGCAGGATGCAAGCCGCTATATGAAATAAAACCAAACTTCGCTTGATAGTCATGATGTCTCCTTGAGGAAATATGAAAAATCCTGTATCCCTTGGGGCAGGGGAAGTGAGGAGTTAGGAGTAAGGAGGGAGGAGTGGTGGTGCAGCGCACAAAGGAAGAAGCGCCGCGAATTTTGAAGCATAGACGCGCGTACCTGCTTCCCCACCACCGTGAACCGTTCACCGTATAACCGTTTACCGTGCATACTTCCGATAACGAGTCATAGAGCAATAAGCTCTTGCACGGGACGTGTATCGCTTTAAATCTCGCTATCGGTAAAAGAGCTGGTTAGCGGTTACACGGTAAACGGTTCACGGTAGTGGGGAGAGAGGCAAACGCGCCCTATCCCTTATCCCCTATCCCTTATCTCTTTATATTCCCCATCATACCCATTCCATAAATACGCCGCAATATCTGCCACGGCGTATTTATTTTTTATTTAAAAATCCCTACAAGTTCCTTCAACCCCTCTTGGTACAGTATAGCCAGTGAGGCGGCGCCTTCCATCTATCAGCTTCAATCTCTCCTTACAAGCCGCCGCCCCTCATCACCAATCGGAAAACATGAGGAGACAGGAAACGCGTTCTTATCGTCTCATCGTCTTACCAACGGAGGCCCATCATGACCAAGCACTTACGCGCCCATCCCTACATCACATTGCTCTTCCTCTCCCTCTTACTATACCTGGCGGGAAATCAGCTCCTTCCGGTGACCGACACCGCCGAGTCGAATTACGCCCTGACCGCCAAAGAAATGGTGCTCTCCGGCGACTGGCTCTCCCCGCAGATCTACGGCCACTACTGGTACGACAAACCCATCTTCTACTACTGGGAGCTGGCCCTCTCCTTTGCCCTCTTCGGCTTCAATGAAATGGCGGCCCGCCTCCCCTCCGCCATCCTGGGCACAGCCTCCCTCCTCTTCACCTACTGGTTCTCCCGCAGAATCTACGGCGAAAAAGTCGGCTGGCTCACCGCCCTCATCCTGGGCACCTCCGTAGAATTCTGGCTCCTCTCGAAAGCCGTCATCACCGACTCCACCCTCTTCCTCTTCATGAGCGGCGCCATCGCCTTCTTCTACCTGGGCTACTCGGAAAATAGGAAATATTATTTCCTCTGCTACCTCTTCGCAGCCCTGGCCACCTTGACCAAAGGCCCCATCGGCATCCTCCTCCCCGGCCTTGCCGCCCTCCTCTTTTTGGCCTACAACAAAGACCTTTCTGAAATGAAAAGAGTCCACCTCTTCTCCGGCCTCTCCCTTTTCGGTATCCTCTGCGGCCTGTGGTACGGCCCCATGTACTACCTCCATGGATTTGACTTCATCCTGAACTTCCTGGGCGTTCACAACTTCCTCCGCGCCACTGTCGCCGAGCACGCCTCCCACAACACCTGGTACTTCTACCTCATCGTCTACCTGGTGGGCTTCGCTCCCTGGAGCCTCACCGTCCCCTACTCCCTCTACAAGAAATGGAAAGAGAAATCTCTGGACCTGCGCTCCGCCTCCGGCGCCACCCAGCTCCTTACCATCTACGCCGCCGTGGTCATCCTCTTCTTCCAGCTCATCGCCACCAAATACACCACCTACACCTTCCCCGCCCTCTTCTCCCTCTCCATCCTGACCGCCCTACTCTATAAAGACATCACCATCCGCATCGAGAAGACCGCCCTCTCCGCCGCCCTCCTCTACACCGCGCTTGCCATCTTCATCGCCCCCGGCATCATGCTCTCCCGCTCCGGCAAAGAAATAGGCGTCGCCCTCGCCCACATGGACACCGCTGGCGAGACCATCGCCTTCATCGATGACTACCGCACCAGCGCCGTCTTCTACAGCAACAAGACCATCTACCTCGCCGTCCCCGGCCAGGAAATCGAATCCATGCGCCCCGGTGACCTCTCCTGGAATGCCAAAAACGTCATGCCCCTCATGGCCGCCGAAGACCTTCTTAGAAATCAAAACTCCATCATCATCACCAAAGATAACGATCCCAGTCCCCTCCTCACCGCCATGAACGACAACGAAAACTCCTTCGAAGTCCACGTCCCCGGTGAATACACCATCTGGCTGCGGAAAGCCTACAAACTGGGGTAATGAGAGATGGAGAAGATGAGACAATGAGACGATGAGACAGTGAGACGGTGAGACGGTGAGACAGTGAGACACCTTCCCTTGACCTCCTTCCCCGGGAGAGGCCGCTGAAAAAGTCCCCTCCTCGTGCATAGAGGTAATTTTTATGCAAAATGCGCACGAAAGAATCGGGCTTGAGCGCCTCTCATTGTGCGATTTCATGAATAAAAATAAGGGCTATACATGAAACCGGGACTTTTTCAGTGGCCTCTCCCCGGGAAGGAGGGGGACCGCGCCAGCGGTGGAGTTTGGCTACTAAAAAGTTTTCCTATCCAATCCCTCTTTCCCCGAAAGAAGGTGCCTGTAGAGCTAGTGGTGGTTATGCGCCGTAGGCGCATAACCAGCACTAGCAGAAAGCATGCCCACCGACTCCATAGCCCTCCCCGCCCGTCATCCTGAGCGCAGCCGAAGGATCCATCACCGATAGCCCTAAGCACGCCCACCGCCTCTGCCGCTTCCCCGTTTCATTATCCGAACAGACAAAGCGCTATTGTGACTCTGGCCTTACATGAATAGACCCTTGGAGAAGAGTCGCCCGATAGGGCCGGATAGAAATGCGCCAAAGGCGCAT
>CAVEMF010000165.1:0-4940 GCA_963616715.1 Ruminococcus bromii
ATAATAAGAAACTGGTAAGGAAACTTTGAGTTGAATGGAGGCTATGATGAGAGCAGACAAGTTTGGCAAACAGGGACTGACTTTTGATGATGTGCTTCTGATTCCGGCGCATTCCAATGTACTTCCCCGCGATGTAGACGTGCGGACCCATCTGACGAAGAATATCACTTTGAATATTCCCGTGATGAGTGCCGGCATGGATACGGTCACCGAAGCAGAGATGGCCATTGCCATTGCCCGCGAAGGCGGCATCGGTGTGATTCATAAGAACATGAGCATCGATGAGCAGGCCAGAGAAGTGAAATTGGTAAAGCGTTCGGAGCACGGCATCATCGTGGATCCGATTTACCTGGCACCGGACAACACACTGTCCGACGCTGACGAATTGATGAATAAATATCATATTTCCGGTGTGCCGATCACAGAGAATGGCAAGCTGGTGGGCATCATCACGAACCGCGACATGCGTTTCGAGACCGACCTGTCTCGTTCCATCAGTGAAATCATGACCTCCAAGGGTCTGATCACGGCGCCGGAAAATACGACCATGGAAGAAGCGAAGGGCATTCTCCAGGCGCACCGCATCGAAAAGCTGCCGCTGGTGGATAGCGAAGGGCACCTGAAAGGCCTCATCACCATCCGAGACATCGAGAAGATGAGAAAGTTCCCGCAGTCGAACAAAGACACAGACGGCCGCCTCGTCGTAGCCGCTGCCATCGGCGTCACCGCTGATGTGGAAGACCGCGTGGAAGCGCTCCTCGATGCGAAGGCTGACGCTTTGGTCATCGACACCGCTCATGGCCACAGCGAAGGGGTGCTGGAAACCATCCGGAAGCTCCGCCGCGATTTCCCGCATCTGGAACTCATCGCCGGAAACGTTGCCACTTACGAAGCCACCAAGGCTCTCATCGAAGCCGGCGTGTCGGCTGTCAAAGTCGGTATCGGCCCGGGATCCATCTGCACCACCCGCATCATCGCCGGCATCGGCGTGCCGCAGATCACGGCCATCTATGACTGCGCAAGAGCAGCTGAAGGCACGGGCATTCCGATCATCGCCGACG
Organism: Ruminococcus bromii; assembly: GCA_963616715.1. Lineage (GTDB taxonomy): Bacteria > Bacillota > Negativicutes > Veillonellales > Dialisteraceae > Dialister. Next base: position 1,062 of record CAVEMF010000165.1, read on the forward strand.
GCGGTATCCAGTACTCCGGCGATATCGCGAAGGCTTTGGGCGCCGGCGCATCCTGCGTCATGCTGGGCAACCTCCTGGCAGGCACCGAAGAAGCACCGGGCGAAATGATTATTTACCAGGGCAAGAATTACAAATCCTACCGCGGCATGGGCTCTCTGGGTGCTATGCAGTCGGGCAGTAAGGATCGCTATTTCCAGCAGAATGCGAAGAAGCTGGTGCCGGAGGGCATCGAAGGCCGCATTCCTTACAAAGGACATGTTTCCGATGTACTCTTCCAGCTCATCGGCGGCCTCCGCGCAGCCATGGGCTACTGCGGTGCCAAAGACATCAAGGCTATGAATGAAGAGACACAGTTTATTCAGATTACCGGCGCAGGCCTGCGTGAAAGCCATCCTCATGATGTAAGCATCACCAAGGAAGCACCGAACTACAGCGTGAAATGATTGATATACGAAGTGCCTCTCACAATGTGATGAATGTCCATGTCTATGCACTGACCATGGCGGAGGTTCTCACATGGGCGAAAGAGGCGGTCAAAAAAGAAAAGCCCCATCTCATCGCCACGGCCAACGCGGAAATGATCATGCAGGCCCAAAGCGATAAGGAGCTCTGCCGGATTTTGAATGAAGCCGACATGGTGGTGCCCGACGGAGCCGGCGTGCTCTGGGCCGGGGAAACCTTGGGGACTCCTTTCCCGGAACGCGTCACCGGCGCGGACCTCTCTGTGGAGCTTTTGAAAATCGCCGGAAAAGAGAAGTGGCCCGTCTATTTCTTAGGCGGCGCTCCCGGCGTGGCTAAGAAGGCAGCCGATACCTTCATGAAGGATCACGGGACATTTTCCCTGGTGGGCTGCCATGATGGCTATTTCAATGAAGCCGAAGAAAAGGAAATCATTGCGGATATCAAGGAAAGCGGCGCCCGCCTCCTCCTCGTGGGCCTTGGGGTACCAAAGCAGGAGAAATGGCTCTCTCGCCATAAGGAAGAGCTAGGCCCGGTGCTCGCCATGGGCATCGGCGGGGTCTTTGATGTGATGAGTGGAAATCTGAAAAGAGCGCCGCTCTGGATGCAAAGAAATCGACTGGAATGGGCCTATCGCCTCTACCTCCAGCCAAGCCGCATCGGCCGCATGATGGCCATTCCAAGGTTCATGAGAGCCGTGAAGAAGTGGAAGAAAAGTGGGGCAGGGAAGTAGTGGTTTAGTGATCAGTGATCAGGAATCCGCAGTTAAAAGCGCCCTGACCACTGATCACTGATTACTAACTACTAATCTTCCAAAGCCTCCATGAAAAACTAATAATAGGAGATAGTGATGCTGAAAAAACCAATCATATTGCCTGAGGGCTACCCCTTTATCATCGGGGCGCTGATCCTTGGGGCTATGGGGATATACATGAAATGGTATTATGCAGCAGTCATTCCCTTTGTATTGGCTGTGTACTTTACCTATTTCTTCCGCTGTCCTCCTAGAAACGATAAAATTACCCCCGGTGATGATGTGCTCGTATCTCCGGCGGATGGCACGGTGGTGGCGGTAAGCCACGATGCCATGGAGGATATGTTCCTCGGACAGAAGTGCCACAAGATTACCATATTTCTTTCCATCTTCGATGTGCATTGCAATCGAAGCCCCATGGAAGGGAAGATCACCTACCAATCCTACATGCAGGGCCAGTTCTTGCCGGCCTATGAAGAAGGCGTGGGTTTTGTGAATGAACGCGGTGCCATCGGCATCACCGGGAAGGATCGCTCCATCCTGGTGATTCTCATCGCCGGCATCCTGGCGCGCCGCGTAGTTTCCTGGAAAAATCTGGGAGATGATCTCAAAAAAGGGGAACTCTATGGGATGATCAAATTCGGCTCCTGCACGGAGCTTTACATCCCGGGAGACTGTGAAATCTGCGTCAAAAAAGGCGATAAAGTGCGCGGCGGCCTGACCGTCGTAGGGAGGCTGAAGTAAGTTGAATAAATCTTGGATTGCCAATGGCGTCACCGCGGCCAATGCCTTCTTCGGAGGCTTGTCCATCATGATGTCCATCGAAGGCCACTGTGACTTGGCCGCTATTTTCATATTGATTGCCATGGTAGCCGATGCCCTCGACGGCCGTGTGGCCCGGGCACTGCACACCGCAGGCCCTATGGGCGTGGAGCTGGACTCCCTCTCTGATGATATTTCCTTCGGCATCGCAGCCGGCGCTTTGATTTACTCCTACCAGCTCCATGAATTGGGCTGGCTGGGCATCATCCCTTGCGCGCTCTTGGGGACTTTCTGTGCCTTCCGTCTAGCTCGCTTCAATGTGAAGGTCAGCGATGTGCATGGCTATTTCGAAGGACTTCCTTGCCCGACCACCGGCGTCATTATTTCCGCCTATGTACTCTCCGGCGCAAAGATCTGGGACTGGGCCGTGATGCTCATCGTCCTCCTCTTGGCTTTCCTGATGGTGAGTGAAATCCACTATCCGGATAACAAAGGCGCCAGCGCGGATCGCCTGCACCTGCCGGCGCTTCTCATTTGCCTGGGCTTTCTCATCGTATGCACTGCTTTCTACTGGCCGATCTGGGCGGCAGCACTTTGCTTTGCATACATCCTCTTTGGTATGATGAATACCTTCCTGAACCGTAAGAAAAATAAGAAAAAAGCACTCAGAAGAAAAACAAGAAAAGAACCTGAGGACATCGATCAATGAACCACTATCTCGATATAATCATGCTTCCGGTGCAGATGATTGTGGGGATCTTCACGATTTACTACACCGTCATCGCAGTCTTTGGCATGTGGCATCGAAAAGAAAAAAATCTGGCAGCGCCGAAGAGTAAATTCGCCATCGTCATCCCGGCTCACAATGAGGCCATGGTGATCAGCGACCTTTTGGAAAATTTGAAACTTTTGAAATATCCAAAAGAGCTTTACGACGTCTACCTCATCGCAGACAACTGCACGGACAATACGGCGGACATCGCGCGGCAGCACGGCGCTCACGTTTTCGAAAGAGAAAACAAAGAGCTGGTGGGCAAAGGCTACGCCATGGACTGGGTATTTCCAAAAATTTTTGCATTGAACAAAGGCTATGATGCCTTCTGTGTCTTTGACTCCGACAACCTGGTACACCTGGATTTCCTGGCGGTGATGAACAATCGCCTCCTGAAAGGCCAGAAGGTCCTGCAGGGCTATCTCTCGGCGAAGAATCCGGTGGACACTTGGGTGTCCGGCACCTTTGCCATCGCTTTCTGGACCATCAACCATCTCTGGCATCTGGGGAAATACAATCTCGGTCTCTCCTCTTGCTTGGGCGGCACGGGCATGTGTATCTCTGCGGATATCGTAGAGAAATACGGCTGGGGCTGCGACTGCCTGACCGAAGACATGGAATTTGCTATGAAATGTCTGTCCCATGGCATCCGCACCTGCTGGGTCCATGACGCCATCATTTACGACGAAAAGCCGCTGAGCTTCATGGCCTCCTGCCGGCAGAGAAAAAGATGGGCCCAGGGCCAATTCGACTGCTCCGAGCGCTACATCCCCATCCTTTGGAAGGAAGGCATCAAGCGCCGCAGCATCGTAGTCTTGGACGGCATCATGCAGCTCTTGCAGAACTATTTCCTCCTGGTCTCCACCTTCTACCTGGCGATGACCTACATCAATATGTTCTACCCCTGCTTCACCGTGGTGCTGTACAATGACGTGCTCCTGCCGCACCAGTTCTGGACCGTACTGGCCTTCATCCAGTCCGCGGTGCCCCTCATCGTACTCCTCCAAATCCAAGTGCCGGTGAAGATTTATCTCTACTGGCTCATCTATCCGATCTTCATGTACTCCTGGATCCCCGTCACCATCCTGGGATGGAAAGACCGCCACGAAAAAGCCTGGGTCCACACCATCCA
>CAVEMF010000166.1:0-4936 GCA_963616715.1 Ruminococcus bromii
CTATTGATTTAGTGATCAGGGGTCAGTGATCAGTGATCAGGACGCAACATGGTGCGGCTTTACGCTATCGGTTTAGTGATCGGTGATCAGTGATCAGTGATCAGGACGCGTTTGGCTGCGGGCTCGTGATTTTCCGTTTACTGCTAATGCTTTAGTGATCAGGGGTCAGTGATCAGTGATCAGGACGCAACATGGTGCGGCTTTACGCTATCGGTTTAGTGATCGGTGATCAGTGATTAGTGATCAGGACGCGATTGGCTGCAGGCTCGTGATTTTCCGTTTACCGCTAATGCTTTAGTGATCAGGGGCAGTGATCAGTGATCAAGACGCACCTGGCTGCGGGCTAATGGGTTTCCGCTTCCCGCTATCGACTTTAGTAATCAGTGATCAGTAGTCCGTGATCAGGACGCGTTTAGCGGAGAGCTAAAGATTCTCCTTTTCCCGGTCGCCAGGAAACAGGCGCACGGAATTTTCCCAACAAAAAAGAACGGCCACAGATTGGTCGTTCTTTTTTGTTGGGAAATAAGATTATGAGTCGGAGAAACCAGTCAGCATGCCAGCTGTCTCCCATAGAGCTCCAAGCTCCTAGGGAAGCGCTGATTAAATCGTTTTCAAAAATCATTCTTGAATTTTTATTCAGAGCGAGGAAAGGAAATCCGCGAATAGCGAGCTATTTAAGGATTTTCTTGACGAAGCTATGAATAAAAATTCTTATGATTTTTGAATCTTCGATTTAATCAGTGGTTCCCTAGCTATGAGAAAGCAGGTAAATGCGTGTCGACTACCTCCGCTAGCGCGCGTACTTGCTTCCTCACCTAACCCCCCTGCCCCCCTTCCGGAGGAAGGGGGTAATTGCGATGAATAAGGCCAGCGGCAAATGCGAACCGATTACCGATTACCGACTACTATTCACTAATCACTAATTACTGCTCACTCACCCGTTTCCCGATGCGTCTTTCTTTATAGGCCGCCAGCTTGGCGTCGCGGATGGCCAGGTGGCCAAAGTATTTCTTGGTCTCGGAGACGATGACGCCGGAGAGGCCCAAAAGGGCGATGAGGTTTGGAATGGCCATGAGGCCGTTTACGATATCAGCGAGGGCCCAGATGGCTTCGAGTTTCAGGAAGACAGCAGAGGCGAGGACGCCGATGTAGCAGATGCGGTACACCGGGATGGTCTTGGTGCCGAAGAGGTATTCCCAGCAGCGTTCGCCGTAGTAGTTCCAGCCGATGATGGTGGTGAAGGCGAAGAGGGTGAGGGATACGGTGAGGATGAATGGCGCGATGCTGCCATAGGTGGTGGCGAAAGCGGCCTGGGTCAGTTCAGCGCCATTGAGGTCGCCCATCCACTGGCCGGAGACGATGATGGTGAGGCCGGTCATGGTGCAGATGATGATGGTATCGATGAAGGTACCGGTCATGGAAATGAGGCCCTGTTCGGCCGGCCATTTGGTTTTGGCCGCAGCGGCTACAATCGGCGCGGAGCCCAGGCCGGATTCGTTGGAGTAAAGGCCGCGGGCGATACCGCTTCGGAGCACGAGCATGATGCCGGCACCGGCGAAGCCGCCGACAGCGGCGGTGCCATTGAAGGCGCCGTCAATGACGAGAGCCACAGCATGCGGCAGCTCGGTGGCATTCATAGCGAGGAAAATCGCAGTGACAATGAAATAAATGACAGCCATAGCCGGCACGATCTTGGAGGCGGTCTGGGAAATGGATTTCAAACCGCCGAAGGTGATGATGGCTACCAAGGTGGTGATGATGGCGCAGGTGATGTAGGAGGACACGCCGAAGCCTGCTTCCACAGAGGCGGTGATGGCATTCATCTGGGTGGTGGTACCACTGCCCAGCATAGCGGTCATAATGCCGAAGAGGGCAAAAGCGATGGCGAGAGGTTTCCATTTCTTGCCAAGACCCATTTCGATGTAGTACATAGGGCCACCGGAAATATTTCCTTGGTCATCCACGCCGCGATACTTCACGGCGAGACAGCCTTCTGCATACTTGGTGGCCATGCCGAAGAAAGCAGCGAGCCACATCCAGAAGAGGGCGCCCGGGCCGCCAAGCTTGATGGCCGTCGCTACGCCGACGATGTTACCGGTGCCCACGGTAGCCGCCAGAGCGGTGCAGAGGGCTTTGAAGCTGTCGATGTCGCCGTCCCCTTTGTTTCTAGCAAAGAAAATGAGCTTCAAGGCCCGCGGCAGTTTCAAGACCTGCAAGAGCGACAGGCGGAATGTCAAAAGCACCCCGGTGCCGACCAAAAGGACCAATAGCCATGGCCCCCAGACAAGACCGTCGATTTCATTTAGGATTTCTGTCATTGTGGTTCTCCCCTTTTTGAAAATATAGTTGTTATGAATGTGGTGATTTAGTAGTCAGTAGTCGGTAGTCGGTGGTCGGGACGCGTTTGATGTCAGTGAATACATACAGATGACACCGATATGTGTGGATGGCGTCAAATGCGAACCGACTACCGATTACCGACTACCGACTACCAAACAAAAAAGGACAGCGCCCGCAGCGAATGCTACGTGCTCTGTCCTTTTTGCCTGAGAGTTTACGGCCTCAGCCTTTGCCCCTTCGGCTCTCACTCAAGAGATCTCCAGAGTTTTGTCCCCATGAGGTATGGTGTCTTCATGGATCATCCAATGGGTATGTGGTTTTTACGATTGTGGTTTCGTAGTCGGTAGTCGGTGGTCGGTAGTCGGGACGCGATTAACTGCTGCCTCACTACCGTGTAACCGTTCACCGTATAACCGTTAACCGTGCATATTACCGATAGCGAGCCGCAGAGCGATAAACCCTTACGAAAAAAGTATGTCACTCCATGGCTCGTTATCGCCAAATGAATCGGTGAACGGTCACACGGTTAACGGTTACACGGTAGTGGGAAAGCAGTCAATCGCGAACCGACTACCGACCACCGACTACCGACCACTAAACCTCCAGCGTCACTCCGCCTTTTCCTTCTCCGTCGCGTTGATGGCCACAGCCACAGCTGCGTCACCGGTGATGTTGAGGCAGGTGCGGAACATGTCGAGGACGCGGTCGATGCCGGCTACGAGGGCGAGGCCTTCGAAAGGAAGTCCTACGGACTGGAGCACCATGGCCAGCATGATGAGGCCGGCGCCGGGTACACCGGCGGTGCCGATGGAGGCGAGGGTGCCGGTCAGGACGATGAGCATCATCTGGTCAAAGGTGAGCGGCATGCCGAAGACATTGGCGATGAAGATGGAGCACACGCCCATGTAGAGGGCGGTGCCGTCCATATTGATCGTCGCGCCCAGCGGCAGGACGAAGGAAGCGATGTCGCGGCGAACACCCAGTTTTTCCTGCACGTTCTTCATATTGATCGGAAGACTACCGGCAGAGGAGCAGGTGGTGAATGCGATTTCCATAGCCTCAGCCATGCCGCGGAAGAAAATCATAGGACTCATGTGCGCAGAGACTGCCGCCATAGCGGAGTACACGCCCACCGCATGGATCACGCAGCCGATGGCCATGCAGATGATGACCGACAGCAGCGGCAGGAGCACCTTCGGGCCGTTCATGACCACCACCGGAAGGAGGAGGCAGAAGACGCCGATCGGCGCGAGGCGCATGATCATGGCGATGACCTTATAGCACACTTCCGCCATGGCATCGAAGAAGGAAATCAAGGTTTCCGCGCGCTTACCGCCGACGGAAATAATGCCGGCGCCCATGAAGAGAGCAAAGATGATGATGGGCAGGATGTCCGCCTTCGCCATGGAAGCGATGGGGTTCGTGGGGATCATGGCCACGAAGACCTGCATGATGGTGGGCGCTTCCTTCACCTTCGGCGCTTCCGCGGTGGGAAGAGCCATGCCGACGCCCGGCTCGATGGCAAGAGCTACCGCAAAGCCGATGACGATGGCGATGGCGGTGGTGACGAGATAGATGCCCAGGGTCTTGATGCCGATGCGGCCCAGTTTCTTCATGTCACCCATGGAAGTCATGCCGACGATGAGGGAACAGAAAACCACCGGGACGATCATCATTTTGATGAGGTTGATAAACATGGTGCCGATCGGCGCGATCCAAAGCTTCACAGGCGCCGCCACGCCCTCTCCCAGCGCCAGACCGATGGCTACCGATAATACTAAGGAAAGAAAAATTTGAACAGAAAGATTCATGCTACTATGCTCCAGGGGAAATACGGGGAATTACAAATTCGAGATAAGATGCATCTTGTGAAAGTGAGGAGTTAGAAGGGAGGAGTGAGGAGTGGTAGAGCGGCGCACAAGTTAGGAAGCGCCGCAAGTTTGAAAAGTCAACGCTTTTACTTGCTTCCTCATAGCTTTGAGCTAGGAGCTTGGAGCTTGTAAGCCCCTCCCATGAGACGCCAAGAGATGTTTCTTAGGAACGGAAATTTAAATACCAGCAGTTCAAATAACATTGTTGCGCTAGCCTCAAGAAGTAGCCCCTTGGAGAAGGGGCGCGCGTTAGCGGAGGATAGAAGTGCCTCGCAAGAGGCACAACCAGCACTAGCAATATCATGCTAAATTGTGCGCAAACATCAGCATACTTATGGCTACTGCTAAGTATGCGCCTATGGCGCATTTCTATCCGGCGCTATCGCGCGACCCTTCTCCAAGGGTCTACTCACGTAAGGCTTGCGTAACCATGTGCAGCTGCCGCCAGCATGCCAGTCGCCTCTAGGGAAGCGCTGATTAAATCGTTTTCAAAAATCATTCTTGAATTTTTATTCAGAGCGAGGAAAGGAAATCCGCGAATAGCGAGCTATTTAAGGATTTTCTTGACGAAGCTATGAATAAAAATTCTTATGATTTTTGAATCTTCGATTTAATCAGTGGTTCCCTAGCTCCGAGCTCAAAGCTATGACGAAGCAGGGATATGCGCTCTTATTTCAAAAACTCGCGCCGCTTTATGAATTGTGCGGCGCACCTTCACTCCTCAC
>CAVEMF010000167.1:0-1365 GCA_963616715.1 Ruminococcus bromii
ATCACCACCCATTTCGTAAATCCGGATAAGCCGGAAGAAATCGAAGCAGCCATCAAGCCGAAGACCAAAGCTGTATACATCGAAACTTTGGGAAATCCGGCCATCAATATCCCGGACTTCGATGCTATCCGCGACATCGCTCACGCTCATGGCCTGCCGGTGATCATTGATAATACCTTCGCTACTCCATACCTCTTCCGCCCGCTGGAACATGGTCTCGATGTAGTCGTACACTCCACCACCAAATTCATCGGCGGCCACGGCACCACATTGGGCGGCGCGATCATTGAAAATGGCCAGTTCAACTGGAACCAGCCGGAAAGATATCCGCACTTTGCTTCTCCGGATGCTTCCTATCATGGCATCAACTTTGCCACCGACATCCCGGGCGCCGGCTTCGTGACCCGCATCCGTGCGAAGGTACTTCGTGATACCGGCGCTGCGATTTCCCCGATCGCTTCCTGGTTCTTCATCCAGGGCCTCGAATCCCTGTCCCTCCGCGTAGAACGCCATGTCTACAATGCACAGAAGGTGGCAGAATTCCTGGAAAAACATCCGAAGGTGGCAAAGGTCAACTATCCGGGCCTGGAATCCTCTCCGTACCATGCGCTGCAGCTGAAATACCTGCCGAAGGGCGCCGGCTCCATTTTCTCCATCGAGCTGAAAGATGGCTTCGATGCAGCTAGAAAGTTCATTGATAACCTGGAAATCTTCTCCGACCTGGCAAACGTAGGTGACTCCAAGTCTCTGGTGGTTCACCCGGCTTCCACCACCCACCAGCAGCTGGACGCCGAAGCGCAGAAGAATGCCGGCATCACCCCGGGCACCGTCCGCATCTCCGTAGGCATCGAAAATGTGGATGACCTCCTGGAAGATCTGGAACAGGCACTGAAAAATATCTAATCTGTGGTCGGTAATTGGTAGTCGGTAGTCGGGACGCATTTGGCTGCTCGCTCATTTTTGTGGGGATGCAGTCCTCGCGTTCATGGATTCAGACAATGTAAGGCAATAAAAAAACGTCGATTCGTCGGCGTTTTTTTATTGGTGAATAGGGGGCTAGTGCTGCTGATGATGGTGCGCACATGGTGGTGTCGCTTTTGGATGCTGGCTTTTGGTCAGCTGGAGCGAAAGGAGCTGGCTCAGAAGGGTCATGACAGCGAGCATGTTTAGGCTATCGATAATGGATCCTTCGACTTCGCTCAGGATGACTGGAGAGAAGTACGGAAGAGTCATAATTTCTCTAGGGAAACGCTGATTAAATCGTTTTCAAAAATTCTTATGATTTTTGAAAACGATTTAATCAATGGTTCCCTAGCATTTCTAAATGGCAATGTTACGCCGGATAACGGTTATACGGTACACGGT
>CAVEMF010000167.1:1463-4935 GCA_963616715.1 Ruminococcus bromii
AATTTCCCTAGCATTTCTAAATGGCAATGTTACGCCGGATAACGGTTATACGGTTCACGGTTCACGGTAGTGGGGAAGCAGCCAGACACGAGACCACCGACCACCGACTACTAATGCCCATCACCTGCCCTTCGGGCACCCTCTTCAGGGAAGAGGGCTAAATGAGGAAGCAGCCAAATGCGTCCTGATCACTGACCCCTGATCACTGACCACTAATAACCATCATCCTGCCTGCGGCCATCAACTCCTGCGAAGAAGGTATAGAGTGAGCCAACCTCCGCCGCTTCGCGGCCCGCCTCCTTCCAGAGGAAGGAGGTCACATTGCGGAAGACGCGCCCTTATCCTTTATCCCCGATCCCTTATCCCTAAATTCGTATATTTCCAATTTTTATGCGTAAAAATATTGACCTTATTCATAGATTGATTTACAATGTATGCAGAAAAGTATCCGAAAGGATGGGAGTATTTCTCTTCATTTATGCAATTTGCAGAATATACAGAGAAGTATTTTTATAAATGACAGGAGGGCTTTCTATGAAACGCTATAGAATCATGAAGATCAAGGAAATCATCCAGAATCAGGTGATCGAGACCCAGGAGGAATTGGCGCAGGCTTTGCGGCAGGAGGGGATCGTGGTGACCCAGGCCACCGTGTCCCGCGACATCAAGGACTTGATGCTCTTGAAAATCCCTTACAAGGATGGCCACTATCGCTATGCGCTTTCCAATGAGAAGCCGGCTATGATTTCTAAGAATCACACGGCGCTCCTTTTCCAGCAGTCGGTGATCAAGATCGACAGCGCCATGAATATGGTGGTGCTTCACACCATGCCGGGGTCTGCGTCGGCGGTGGCTTTTGCCATCGACCATGCCAAGGGGGATGAGGTGATCGGCACTTTGGCCGGCGATGATACGGTGCTGATGATTCTGCGTTCGCCGGAGGATGTGCCCGGGGTTTTGAAGAAAATCCAGGCTATGATCAAGAGTTAATGTGAGGATAGGACTATGCTTCAAAGTCTTCATATCGTGAATTTCGCCATCATCGAGGACACGGTGATCGATCTCACCGGCGGTGTCACCATTTTCACCGGCGAGACCGGCGCGGGGAAATCGATCCTTATCGACGCCTTGGCGGTCCTGACCGGCCGGCGGGCGAAGACGGATCTCATCCGTACCGGTGCGGACGCTTTCAAGGTGGAAGGGGTCTTCTACGGAGATGAGGAAATTGCTGATGCGCTGAAGGACATGGGATTTGAGTGCGATGGGTATCAGGTGATCCTTTCCCGCAAGCTGAACCGCTCGGGCCGCGGGCTTTGCACCATCAATGGCGATTTCTGCACGGTGAAACAGCTGCAGCAGGTGGGGAAGATGCTCGTCCGTCTCCATGAGCAGAATGACAATATGGAGCTACTCTCCATTCCTTTCTGCGAGCGCATGGTGGACTCCGGCACGCCGGAAGTGGTGGAGGCCTATCGCTCTTATAGAGAATCTTATAAAGAGTGGAAACGCTTGAAAGATGCCCTGGAGGACTACGAGAACCGCAAGCAGGAGCGGGAGCGGCGCCTGGACATCCTGGAGTGGGAGCTGGAGCAGATTTCCTCGGCGGGCCTCCAAATGGGGGAGGATGAGGAAATCGAGAAAAAGCTCTCGGTGCTGCAAAATCACGAGCGCATTTTCCGCGCCGTCCATAGCGCGCTGGACTCCTTGACTGCCGATGGCGGTCCCCAGGATGCGGTGGGCGAGGCGGCGCAGGAGATTTCCTCGGTGTCCCGCTACGACGACACGCTGGACTCTTTCGTGGAGTCTTTGAATACGGCGGCTTACGCGCTGGAGGATGCCATCAGCGGGCTGGACTCCTATATTTCCGACACTGATTTCTCGGAAGAGGAATTGACGGAGCTGCAGGACCGGGACGAAGTGATCCGGGAAATGAAAAGGAAATATGGCCCCGAGCTTTCGGATGTGCTCTCCTACGCGGCGAAGGCGAAGGAGGAGTACGAAAGTCTGAAAGAAGTCATCTATGACAATGAGACGCTGCAGAAAAATTATGCGAAGCTGTCGAAAACTTTGATGACAAAGGCGGAAGCGCTGAATGAGGAGCGCAGGATTTCCTCGAAGCAAATCCTGGTGAAAGTGGTGGACACGCTGAAGGATATGGGCATGGAAAATGCACGGATGGAGCTGCACCTCCTGCCCGCTGATGTGCCCACGCCTACCGGGGCCGCGGAAATGGAATTTTATTTCTCGGCCAATCCCGGCGAACCGCTTCGCAGTATGAAGGACACCGCATCGGGCGGCGAGATTTCGCGTATCGCGCTGGCCATAGAAATGGTGATTTCTCATCTCTTGAAGCAGCAGACGTTGATATTCGATGAAATCGACGTGGGCATCAGCGGCAAGGTGGGGCTCCAGGTGGCGAAGAAGATCGCTCTCCTCTCCCATACCATCCAGGTGCTCTGCATCACCCATTTGCCACAGACCGCCTGCGCAGCGGACCGGCACTACAAGATCGTGAAATATATTTCCGATGGCCGCACCGCCACCAAAGCCGTACTTCTTGGTGAGAAGGAACACTTAGAAAATATCGCCCAAATGATTTCCGGCACCGAGGACTCCAAGAGCGCCCTCGAGTCGGCGGCGGAAATGAGGGAGATGGTGAGAAGTTAAAGGGATAAGGGACAAGGGATAGGGGATAAGGAAAAGCGCGTCAGCGTGCTTTGTCGCTTATCCCTTTTTCTTTTGGAAATGGTTCTCTCTATGATATAATTTCAAAAGATGAGGATTGGTGAAGGAGGCTCGCTATGGATACGAATTGCGCTGTTCTCAGCAATAAAGACCGATTTACTCTTTTCAGGTTCAGAGATGCTTTGATTCGCTTTCAGGCGCCGTATTCACTGGAAAAATATACGGCTGTGAAGGAATGGGATCATGGATACTTGGTGGTTATGGCAAAGTATCGCCATAACGAGAAACCGGAGGAAGAGTATATCGATTTGGTGCCGATTTTGGAAGATCTCTACATTTCTCCGGAAGAGTTTTTGAAGCCTATCAAAGAGGTGCGGATAGAATATGCTTGATGTAAAAGAAATTGCAGACAAAGCAAATATAATTGTAAATGGCTATGCATTTGAGAAGGATGATGCAACGATCAGGGTATTGAATCTGAATAGACCCGGTAAAGCCATCGTACTTACGTTGGATGGAGATACGCTGGAAACTTCTATGGATGATATCGAAATTCAAATCGTAAAAGAATATTATGCTAAGAATAAAAGGTTCATGGAGGAGGATAATGCCTAAATACTATGAATTTAAGGTAGCAGGATATTATTTGTACTTTACCTCTTTTTGCGTAGTAGAATGCATGCATGTTCACGCCAGTGATAGAAAACTTACAGAAGCTGGATCGGCTAAGTTTTTTGTAAAAGATAATGGTGAAGCAGTCCTTCAAAAGCGCGGGGTACTTACAGAT
>CAVEMF010000168.1:0-4915 GCA_963616715.1 Ruminococcus bromii
AAGGGGGAGGGCCCGAAGGGCGGGGGTTAGGCGAGGAAGCAGCTGCTCGTGCTAAACCTTATCCCTTATCCCTTATCCCCTATCCATTGTCCCCTTTTATCCACGATTGGCTTTCATCCCAAATCGATGGGGTGCGCCACTGGGGACTCAGTTTGAAACCATACCACTTGAGTGACAAATAGTGCGCGAAAGTCTTTGGGAATGGGGGCAAGGGTCAGGGGATAGAGGCTACTCCCTACGCCAGGGAAGACGGAAGACAATAGACAATAGACCGAAGACATTAGACGTTAGACACTCGGATTTCAGACGCACCGCTGTAATGAAGTCAGCGGAGACAGTCGTCTGATGTCTTACGTCTCACGTCTGATGTCTGATGTCTCATGTCTCACGTCTCATGTCTGAAATTCTCCAAGGGACGACTCCTGCAAGGCTTGCACAACATAATGATTTTACCTATTGCTATGTAAGGAGGAAAATGTATGGATAAAAAATGGACTATGAAAGAGGCTCCGATGCTGTCCTTTTTGCAGGATCCACGCCATCACTACCTGACGAAGAAGGACTCCGGGGTGGAGGTGACGCCGATCCGGGAGGCAGACTTCAAAGATGAAGATATCATCCTGTATCAGGTGGAGAAAATCACCTTTGACGATAGCGATGAAGCGCCGCGGAAGGAAGCATTGGAAAATATGCTGAGCGCTGTGCGCATGCCGGGCGTGAATTTCCTGTACCTCATCATGGGGAGCCAGGAGGGCGTGAAATTCTACTACGGCCTGTCTCGCGCTCGCCCGGATGAGGATGGGAAGAATATTCCGGATCTGGGCAAGCATGTCTTACAAGCCAGCTTGCAGGGCAATTTCCGCGGATGCCAGGTGAAAGAGCTGGAGGTGGCAGACAAGAAGGCTGTCCTCACCGCCATGAGAGGGATGAAGCATGCCGCTCGCATCGAGGGCGTGGCCGGTGCCATCAAGGATGGAGAGGAATTTCAAGGGGTCGATCGCCTGGTGGATGTGATGCGGGGCCGCTCCTTCTGCGTGCTCATCGTAGCAGAGTCTATGGATCAGGAACGGATCGCCTCTATCGAAAAGAATTTGCAGGAAGCCTACTCCATGCTGAATGCCTATAGCAAGTACTCCGTGCAGCATGGGCAGAATGAAAGCACCTCGAAGAGCAGCAGCACCAATAAAAGCAGCAGCCAGAATGACTCTACCAGTGAAAGCACTTCGGCCGGGGAGAACCGCAGCGAGTCCAAGGGTACGAGTGTAAATGATACTACAGGAAAAAGTGCCGGCCATAGTGATTCAACGAGCAAAAGCACTGGAACATCGAACTCTGATGGATCTTCTGAACATAGCACTTCTAAAAGTGGGCAGGAAGGTTCCTCAAAAACTGATAGCATCGGAACAAACAGCAGCCATACAGAGGGATCTTCCTATAGTCATTCGGTCGGCACGAGTACTTCCAAGCAGCAGGGAAGCAGCCATAGCTGGGGGCACTCTCTTAGTGAGGGGTCTTCGGAGGGGACTTCTCAAGGATTTTCTGAGACCTATACCCAGGAGTACCTGAATAAGTGCGCACAGGAATGGCTCAAGTATTGTGATGATGTCCTATTTCCAAGACTGGACTATGGCCGGGGCAAGGGGCTCTATATGTCGGCCTTCTATGTGATGTCTGATAATTCCTATGTGCAGACGCGATTGGAAAATACGGCATTGGCACTTTACTCCGGGAAGGCGGGAAACCGGGTCCCTTTGGAAGCCATCCGGATCAATGAGGATAACCGGCAGAGAGACTGCATGAAGAAATGTCTCATCCCGGAGGGAAAGGTGCCTACAGATCAGCGGCAAGGGCGGGCTTTCCTGTCGCAGGATGTGAGAGCCAATGGGCTATCGCTTTTGAGCAATTGGATTTCTACCAATGAGCTGGCCCTCATCGCCGGGCTTCCGCAGCGGGAAGTCATCGGGATGCGGCTGCGGGAGCAGGTGGAATTTGGCCTCAACTATGACAAGCCGGAGAAGGAGGATTGCATCCATCTGGGGTCTCTGCTCCAGGATGGAGCGGAGGTCCCCACCTCGCCGGTTTATCTGGACAAAGACAGCTTGGATAAGCATGTCTTCGTGGCCGGCGTCACCGGCAGCGGGAAGACCACTACCTGTCATAGGATCCTGCTGCAAAGCGGATTGCCTTTCTTGGTGATCGAGCCGGCCAAGACGGAGTACCGCATCTTAAAGCGCCAAGAGGCTTGCCAAGATCTCCTGGTCTTCACACTGGGGAATGATCAGGTGGCGCCTTTCCGTCTGAATCCTTTCGAGCTCCAGCCGAAGGAGACCATCGATGCCCATGTGGATATGATCAAAGCCAGCATGGAAGCATCCTTTGAGATGCAGGCTGCGGAGCCGCAGCTCATCGAGGCGGCGCTGTATCGCTGCTATGAGAAAAAAGGCTGGGATGTGAATCTCACGCTCAATACGAAGTACGAGGACCCCTATGCGCCGGGCTGCGATTCGTTCCCCACCATTTCCGATCTGCTGGTGGAAGTGAAGCATGTGGTGGAAGAGCAGGGCTTTGATGACCGGCTCCGGGATGAATACAATGGCTCCATCCGTGCCATGCTGCAAAGTTTGACCCTGGGGGCCAAGGGGGCTATGCTGAATACCCCTCGATCCATCGACATCGCCGGCCTCTTGGATAAGAAAGTGGTACTGGAGCTGGAAAATATCCGAAACGGCAATGAAAAAGCGCTCATCATGGGCTTCATCCTGGCGGCTTTCAATGAGGCGATCCGGGAGCGGTTTGCGAAGGATGGCAAAGAGCATGCCCACATCCTGCTGGTGGAAGAAGCCCACCGCCTCCTGAGCCGCTGGCAGCCGGGAGATGGTCTCAATAAGAAAATGGGTGTCGAAACCTTCTCGGATATGTTGGCAGAAATCCGGAAATACGGAGAAAGCCTTATCATTGTGGACCAGATCCCCGGGAAGATGGCACCGGATGTGCTGAAAAATACCAATACCAAAATCATTCATCGCATCTTTGCCCAGGATGATAAGGAAGCAGTAGGAAATACCATGGCCCTGGACGGTGACCAGAAGCGTTTCCTGTCCAGCTTGCTCACCGGCCAGACGGTGGTTTTCTCGGATGGCTACGAAAAGGCCATTTTGGTGAAAATCGAGAAACAATCGGATACGTCTGATACGCCTTTGGCAAATGCGGAATTGACGCAGGCCGTCATGGATTACTATCGGAAGGAGCAGGAAAAGGGACGATTCACCTTCCTGCCATTTCCGCAGATGGTACCGGAATGGGACGAGGAAACGATCGGACAGGGCGTGCAGTTTGCCATAGAGAAAATACCGGCGCGGATGCTACTGTGCTGGAATTGCCGAAAGACAGATCCGGCAAGTGGCTATAGGGCCGCTTATGCAAATCTGTGGAAACAGGTACATGATGCAGGGCTGTGGTCTGTGGAGGAAGTGACGGATTGGGTGCTTGAGACCTATGGCAAATCTTACTCAGATTTCTTGCGAGCTAGGGCGAGAGACCTGCTCATGATTTTCTTCTCGTCCTATCTGAAAGAGGAGAAGGAAACATTGGCGGATTTTGCCGCTAACGGAATGGATAACCTTGCGATCGTGAATCGGAATACTTGTTTGTAAGTGGAGCGCCGGCGGTTTCCTTATAACTACCGGTGGGGAAACCGCCGGTTATCGTTTAGTTATGGATATAAATGAATATTTCTTTCAAAGGAGGAAATGAAAATGGGTGTTGGAATTTTTGCTGCTGGCGCTACTGCCCTGTGCGGGGCTTTTAGTACAGCCGCTGCTGCCATCGGTTCTGTCTGTGGATCCATTGGCGGTGCGGTTATGACGAGTGTAGGAACACTTGGCACTGGCTTACTCAAGCTGGGAGAAATGGTAAAACCTATTTTTGAGCTCATTACTAAGATTTGCACCATCATAGGAATTAAACCTGCCGGAGAAGATCCCATGGAACTTGCTTTGAAAGCAGAAAAAAGTGGGGAAAAACCGGAGGATTATGATTCGGTGGAAGCTTATATAGAGCATTTGCGGAAAGATATCGAACTGGATAAAGAGGAAATCAACAAACTTACTGATTCAGAAAAAGCCATGTATTCTGCCATTGGCTGCGGCCTGTACGTGAAGAACATGGAAGAACGATACAATATGGCAATGACACCGGGGTTTTGGGTAAACGCATCAAAAGCTGTAAACAGCGGGGCTATGACTTGCGAACAGGTGAAAAATACGATGGAGGCCATGAAAGAACGGGGCGTGAAGAATACAGAAAGCTTTTCGAATTATATGGAAGGAAAAGCCGATATGGAAGAGCAAATGGTGATGTATGATTCTCTTAAGGAAGCATTGCACCGGGAATTCCCTGATTTGTCTGATGCGGAGCTGAATATCAAGACCAGCCATATCAAGGATTTTGTGGCGGATAAATAATAGAAGGAGACGGAACAATGACAGCGAGGTACATTGGGATTTTGAAGCAGGGGGACCTGTTTCGCGCGTACTGGCGTGAAGGAGAAAAGGGCGCCTGGAAACCGATTCGATTGGAAGGAGAGGAAGAAACGCCCTGGTCTACCGATAGCTTCAAAAATATTTTTCGGTATTTGCAGATCGATGCGGCCACCAGTGCTTTGGGGATCCTTGTGATTTCTGACAAGGAAGAGTCCATCGCCTTTCCGGCGGCCCGGGAGGTGCTTTCCTTCAGCTACGAGGCGCTTCGTGATTTTTGCCAGAAGTATGCGGCCTGTGCCGCCCATTGGATCTGCCAGGGCCAGGCGCTGGATGAGGCGCTTTGCCAAAAGGTCGGATTTCCTATGGATGAAGTCGGTGGGAATCAATATATCCTCTCTGCCGGAGAACTGACGGGCAGCCTGGAGGATTTGCAG
>CAVEMF010000169.1:0-4898 GCA_963616715.1 Ruminococcus bromii
TTTTGTACACGCTATCAGCCCACTTTCTCTATTAGTTTTCTATGAGTTTTGGGGGCTTTTTCTTATTTTACCTATACCCCCTATAGGTATAGATTTTTTCTATTATTAGTCGCGTATGAGATTGATATATGAAAACAGAGTAAGAAAAGTGAGGGAGATGGCAGGAATAACGCTATCGGTTTAGTGATCAGTGATCAGTGATTAGTGATCAGGGCGCATTTACTTGCAGAGTCAAATATGCTGATTGCTTTTTAGAGGCTTCGGTAGAAACGGTATTGTCGTAGCTGGCACAGAAGCCAAATGCGTCCTAATCACTGATCGCTAATCACTGATCACTAAACCTCCAGCCCTATCCCTTGCCCCATAATGTATAATAGAAAAATAATAAACAACCCAAGGAGACTTCACCATGCATCAATATGTAACCTTCATCGGAGACTTTCCGATCCGCTTTTACGGCATCTTTTTTTCATTAGGCATTATTTTCGGCTGCGTGATGGCCTATTTCCTTTTGAAGAAATCTGGGAAAGACTGGCACGAGCATGTATTTGACTTAGGGCTCACGGTGGCCTTCTCAGGCATCATCGGCGGGCGCTTGTGGGACGTTTTCTTCTTTGACTGGGACTACTACCATGATCACCTTTTAGAAATCCCCTATGTGTGGCAGGGCGGCATGGCCATCCAGGGCGGCGTCATCTTTGCCTGCGTGGCTGCCTATTTCTATTTAAGGAAACATAATATCCCCGTCCTCCCCTTCGCCGACATCGTGACACCGGCCATTATCTTCGGCCAGGCCATCGGCCGCATCGCAAATTTCATGAATGGCGACGCCTTCGGCCATCCCACCGGCTCCAATTTCGGCATTCTCTATCCGGATACGACTCTCGCCTATCACACCTACGGTGCCCAGCCCCTGTGGCCCGCCGAAGTGTGGGAATGCCAGGGCGATCTCATCATCTTGGGGCTTCTCCTCTGGTATAGCTCCTTCAAGCAGCCCCGCGGCACCGTCTTCTGCCTCTATGTGATGCTCTACTCACTGCTTCGCTTCTTCCTGGAATTCTTCCGCGGCGACTACGGCACGCTGGCCTTCGGCCTCAAGAGCGCCCAGCTCACCAGCCTCACCGCCTTCACCGGCGCCTTCCTGGTCTTTCTGTATTTCAATGTTCGCTATAAGGGAGATCGAGAGGAATAAGGCTATCGGTTTAGTGATCAGTGATTAGTGATCAGTGATCAGGACGCATTTGTCTGCTTCTTCCCCAAGCCTTCTTCTTTGAAGAAGGTGGCCGTAGGCCGGATGATGCTTGAAAGTAGTCGGTGGTCGGTAGTCGGGACGCATTTGACTGCTTCCTAAATTTGCCTTCTTCTCTGAAGAAGGTGCCCGTAGGGCGGATGATGTTCTCTAGTTCCGCGCAATCAAAAAGAGCCGTGAAAAACGATTTTTCACGGCTCTTTTTGATTGCCTGTCTATGCGTTAGGGAAATTATTTCTTTTTGTCATCCAACATGATAGCGATAGCGCCGGCAGCACCACCCACAGCGCCCATGACAGCGCCTGCAATCACGCCGGGGAGGCCAGCCGCACAACCGGCCAGTGCGCCGCCAGCTACGCAACAGGTGAAAACGGTCACGGCCAGGAGAGGCTTCTTGACCTTGTCCCACAGATTGCTCCAGAATCCGCCGCCGGATACGCAGTCAAGCACTTCATCTCCAATGACTTCTTTGTCATCCCTGAAATAATCCACAGCTTTCTGGAAAACGACCTTGAATTCATCCAAAGTGAGCTGGATATATTTCTTTACAGCAGCAAACGCATCTTCTACGCTTTGGGCCACTCCTGCCAGTGCACTGACTTCCTCATCAGCTGCCAGGATTTCTTCGATCTTTTTCGTTGCTTCCTCAGCACCTTCCAATGCCATGAGATCTGCAATCTTTACATTTTCTACTGTCATTTCCATGATATACACCTCTTATAGTTAAAACCAGGTTTCCCTGGCAAAATAGAAATCACTTTTTATCGTTCGTCATGACTACGACTGCGCCGACCACGCCGGCTACAGCCCCGATGACACCGCCCACTACGGCGCCCACAGGACCGGCTACATCGGCTCCGATGATGGCCCCACCGGCTACGAAGCTTGCAAAAACAGCCACGGCCATCAGCGGTTTCTTTACTTTATTCCAAAGGTCGCCCCAGCTGAATCCGCCGGCCACAGCATTCAGCACCTCGTCATCTAGCACTTCTTTGTCTTCCTTGAAATAATCCACCGCCTTTTGGAAAATGACTTTGAATTCTTCCAATTTGAGATTGATATATTTCTTGACGGCGGCATAGGCACCTTCCACCGTTTCCGCTACTTCCATCAATGCACTCACTTCCGGGTCGACAGTCAAAAGCTCCTCGATCTTTTTAGCCGCTTCCTCAGCGCCCTCCTTAGCCATGAGCTCCGCAACATTGACCTCTTCTACCGGTTTTACGACTGCTTCCATTGTATGTCTCCTTTCGTATCTCCGCATTTAAATCCTATCTGACATAAATAAAAAGGAAATCTGAGAATACTGACTCCATCTTTCCCTTTCAACTTTTATACGCAAAAGGGGGATACCTATTACAAGAATTTTTCGTGCTTTTACATTTCCCCACATAAAAATAGAAGCTACCTGGAAATCAAACCATTTCCAAGCAGCTCCTATTAAGACTTATGCTATCAATTGATGATCATCGAAACAATACGCCCCCACGTATTATTTCATATCACATGCCGTACGTACACCGGCGATGATGCCGACTACTAAGCCAGCCACGCCGCCTACCGGAGCACCAATAAATCCGCCAAAGGCAGCGCCAAGGCCAATCCCCGCTGCTGTGCAAGATACGATAATTCCGACAGCAACGACCGGTTTTTTGATCTTGTTCCACAGATCCCCCCAGAATCCGCCGCCGGCTACAGAGTCAAGCATTTCGTCCGGTACTACAGCTTTGTCTTTATTGAACCAGTCTACTGTCTTCTGGAAAACTACTTTGAATTCGTTGATGGTGATGTTGATGAACTTCTTTACTACATCAAATACATCCTCTACCGATTTGGATGCATCGATCATGGAAGAGATTTCCGGATCCGCTGCCATAACCTCCTCGAGCTTTTCGGCGGCTTCCTTGGCCGTATCCACAGACATAACCTGTGCTACGTCGATTTCTTCTACGGTGTTGACCATTTTCAGTGTTGCTTCCATTTGTGTGTCTCCTTTCAAATACGTTGAAAAAATACTTTGAGTGTTTCGAGAAGCGCTGATGCATTCGTCTTCTGCATTTCCGATCGGTCTATCAGTGCTCCTCTGTCTCTCTCCTACACTTCTTATATGCATGAAGCGGGGAATGTATTACATCCTTTTTCCATTCTTTCTCATAAAAAGATACCCCCCCGGCATAGCCGGGGGTTCTTCTTATGCGGCGCAAGCGCCTAAATTACTCGCGGCGCTTTACAGCGCATGTGCGACCGTCACTCGCATCCATTATTTCCTGTTACCCGTAAACGGGTCGACCAGATCTAACGTTAATTGTTCAGTGGCCGCATCTTCTTTGAGTTGATTATCGATATAGGCCCGTATCACCTTTTCGTTCTTTCCTACACTTGATACATAATATCCTCGACACCAGAACTGCCTGTTGCGATACCTGTACTTCATATCACCCCATTTCTCATATATTATCAAGCTACTTTTCCCTTTTAAGAATCCCATGAATCCAGATATGCTCATCTTAGGCGGTATCTCAACTAGCATGTGAATATGATCCGGACATGCTTCCGCGTTAATTATATTTACGTCCTTCCACTTGCATAGCTCCCTTAAAATTTGCCCTATTTCATATCTCTTTTGTCCATAGAATACTTTCCTCCGATATTTCGGTGCAAATACTATGTGATATTTACATTCCCATTTAGTATGTGATAAACTGTGTACATCGCTATTATGCATAAAATCCTCCTGATATATTACTGATGCAGTTTGACGGCCGCATCAATATTATACAGGAGGTTTTTATTTTAATATTAGAGACTCATCGCTAAAGCTAAACGGAACCCCCGGTCTAACCGGGGGTTTTCTATACCAAAAAACGACGAGAATGTTCTCGTCGTTTTTTTATTATGCACATACTTTATGCAAAAGGACTCTGCCATATTGCAACAGGCGCGGCTTTGCCTTTTCATACAAATACACGCAAAGCATAGCCCCGCCTAAGCCAGCCAGTAAATATAAAGCATCATTCATGGGCGCATGCTCTGAAATGCGAAACCAGATGTTGTGCGTAAACTTATTGTAGTCAAAACTACGAAGCGGGAAAAGTCCCCACTGTTTTATGAAATAGAAACAGCCATTGAGAAGCCAAAAGAAAAATAAATGCAGCGTCATGATGGGAAACGTGTGCTCGCCAATGAAACCAAGCAAAGAATCCCGCTTCACCTTATCCTTTAGAAGCTCTGACACCTGCATGTACAGATAAATTCCACTCATGGCGGTCACAAGAGGAAGCAATATCTGATGTGGTACCTTCATCCAGGAAATCCCGGTGGTGATGCTTCGATTCACGAAACCTAAAAGAAGACCATTAAAAATGACAAGCCCGACAATTCGATCGAAAGAGAATGAATCTAATTTCTCCAAATACAATTTATATACGGCTCCGATCTCATAAAAGATCAGCATGAAAAGAACCTTCTCTATAGGAAGAAAGACCGAACCATATACCTCTCGCCAATGATTGTCCGCCATCGTCCAAGCCGCTAAATAACAAATCAGTGTCACAAGCAAAAGGGCAATATGATTTCGTCTGCACAGTCGGTGCAACGCCCAGTACACAAACTGCAGCTCCACCAAAGTTCCTACAAACCAGGTGGCCAA
>CAVEMF010000170.1:0-4888 GCA_963616715.1 Ruminococcus bromii
GACGGTGTGGGGAAGCGGCTGTGTCACTAGGCATGCTTAGGGCTATTGCTGAGCATGCTTACTTTCTCGACAGCATTCCATGCCGTCATCCTGAACGGAGTCGAAGGATCCATTTCGCGATGAGGGTATACGCACCAATTGACTCATCCGGTAAATGCGCCCCAACCACCGACCACTAAACCTCCAACGGGTTTCTCCTCCGACCTATGACAGAAAAAGGATTTCCTTCTTTCAAAAAACTTGACTTGCGGGGGGGGGGGATTGTGATATAACTGTAAAGATTATGGATGCTTAGGAGACATTTACAGGAGTTATATCATGGTCTTTTCTTCGACGATTTTTTTATTTCTATTTCTGCCTTTGACCGTTCTTATCTACTACAATCCGATTTGGAAGGGTAGAAAATTTAGGAACATGTTTCTGCTTCTCGCCAGTTTATTTTTCTACGCCTGGGGAGAACCGCTCTTTGTGTTCCTCATGATACTATCCATTGTCGTCGGTTGGTTTGCGGGCCGCAAGATCGAAGCGGCGCCGGCGGCGGGGAAGAAGCGGATACTGGTGTGGGCCGCCTCCTTTCATATCGGCGTCTTGATCGTATTCAAGTACCTTACCTTCCTGGCGGGAGAGCTGGGGCTTCTCATGCATAAGGATTTCTCCTGGATCCACATCGCGCTTCCCATCGGGATTTCCTTTTTCACCTTCCAGCTCCTGTCCTATCTCTTTGACATTTACTACGGCAAGGCGAAGGCGCAGCAAAGCGTGTGGAATGTGGGCCTCTACATCGCCCTCTTCCCGCAGCTCATCGCAGGCCCCATCGTCCGCTACGACACCATCGAGGAGCAGATCATGCACCGGAAGGAGTCGCTCTCGGGCTTTTGCGATGGCATGCAGCGCTTCATCTATGGCCTTTCGAAGAAAGTGCTCATCGCCGACTATATGGCGCAGGTGGCGGATAATATTTTCGGCGCTGATGTGACTCTCTCGGTGGCCACCGCCTGGCTGGGCGCCCTGGCCTACACGCTGCAAATTTATTTCGACTTCTCCGGCTACTCCGATATGGCCATCGGCCTTGGGAAAATGTTTGGCTTCACCTTCCCGGAAAACTTCAACTATCCCTACATCGCCAAGAGCGCCACCGAGTTCTGGCGCCGCTGGCATATGTCCCTGGGCACTTGGTTCCGAGACTATGTGTACTTTCCGCTGGGAGGAAATCGGTGCACCAAGCCGCGGTGGGTTTTGAATTTATTCATCGTCTGGGCCTTGACCGGCATCTGGCACGGGGCGAATTGGACTTTTCTTAGTTGGGGGCTTTTCTATTTCCTCTTACTCCTCATCGAGCGCCTGACCGGCTTCACAAAGAAGCTGGGCTTCCTGTCTCATGTCTATAGCCTCGTGGCCATCATCATCGGCTGGACTATCTTCCGTGCTGATACGCTGACCGATGCCGCAAATTACATCGGCATGATGCTTGGCGCCGGCGCTTCCGGACTCGTGGACGATATGTTTAGCTACTATATCAGCAATAGCTACATCGTCCTGGCCGCGGGCATCCTTTTCTCTTGCCCGATCATACAGCTTTTGCGGAAATACAAGGCCTGGAATTGCACAGAGCCCGCTTTCGTGGCCGCAGTCTTTTTGCTGGCCATGGTGCACGCCGTCAGCTCGACCTATAATCCCTTTATTTATTTCAATTTCTAAGGAGGGCGAGACTGATGAGTGCAATGAAAAAATGGTGCATGGCCGGCTGCTTCGCGGTGCTGTGCCTGATCATGGCGAGCATATTGATTCGTTTTTCCACGGTGCAAGTGCTCGTGAAGTGGTGCCATATGGATAATGCCTTTACGCGGATGATCATAGCGGATACGGCAGACTTACAACCGGTTCGTACGAAGGAAGCTATCCCCATCAAGTGGAATGAGTTATATCCTTTCCAAGAAGTAACGACTGAGAAGTCAGATTTCCCAAAAGGAAATGCGGCTACTGCAGACAGAGTAACCCTGCAAAGTAAAATTGCCACCGTGCAGAAAAAGATTTCTCGCTGGACCACTGACTATTTGGCAGGTTATGAAAGACTGGCGGAGGTGTATGGAGTCTATAAAAATCGACTGCATTGGAATATTATGGCGCAGAAAGAATATAATGGTGTCGTGGAAATCGAGGATGGGCAGCTGGCAGCCTATGAAGAGAGAAAAGACATGTCAGATAAAATTCAAAATGTGACGCGCCTTGCGCGGTTCTGCGAAGAGAATCAGGCCGCTTTTCTCTATGTATCGGCACCGGGAAAGATCATGCGAGGCATGGAAAAGTATAAGGCTTTGGATTTTTCCAATGCCAACGCCGATGCCTTTCTTGCTGGTCTCAAAGACAATGGTGTGGACTACATCGATACACGAGACAATATAGAGGCAGAAGGGCTCACCACGAAGGATCTGTTTTTTCGTACCGACCATCACTGGCTGCCGGAGACCGGCCTGTGGGCTACAGGGGTTGTGGCGCGCTATCTCAATGAAAAGGGACTGGTAGCAAGTGATACCTCATTGCTGACGCCTGCCATGTGGGATAAAGAGGTGCACGAAAACTTCTTCCTAGGTTCTCGAGGAAAGAAGGTTACATTACAGCGTGCGAAGCCTGATGACATCACCATCCTTCATCCGAAATTTCCCACCCACTTGCATTTGGAGATCCCCAGCAAGGCGATCAATCGGGATGGTGATTTCGATATTCTCTATGATCAGAAGCAATTGGAAAAGGTGGATTACTATCACAAGAACCCTTATGGCGCGTACTCGTGGGGCGATAGGCCATACATGTATATCCGAAATGAGGATGCGTTAAATGATAAGACTGTCTTGCTGATGAAAAATTCTTTCGGCAACGTGGTTCTCCCATTCCTTGCGTTGCAATTCAAGCACACCTATGAGCTGGACTTACGACATTTCAATGGAAGCGTGGAAGAAGTGATTCGGCAGAAAAAGCCGGACGTGGTGATTGTTCTCTATCATTTGGAGAATTTGATTGGCAAAATTGATTACGAAGCCCATAACAGCCTTTGGGATTTCCGGTAGGACATTTGATTTCCCTTCGCCTTTATGGCACAATGGAAACCGAAAAGGAGCGCAGGCCAGCACGCCTGCGCTCTTCATATATCTGCATATTGCCGCTATCGGTTTAGTGGTCGGTAGTCGGTAGTCAGTAGTCGGTTCGCATTTAACGCTAGTGCAGACATACAGATCCACCTCTATGTGTAAATACCAGCAGGTAGAATCACTATGTTACACGAGCCTTAATCCGTAGACCCTTGGAGAAGGGCCCTCCAAAGCGCCGGATAGAAATGCGCCGTAGGCGCATACTCAGCATTAGCGGAAGGCGTGTCCTGATCACTGACCACTGACCCCTGATCACTAAACAACTAGCGTAAAGCAGCACATTGTTACGCCCTGGTCACTGATCACTAATCACTGATCACTAAATCGATAGCGTAAGAAAGGAAATAAAAACATGAAAAAGATCATTGTCATCACCACCGGCGGGACTATCGCCATGAAGAAGGACGAGGCGTCCGGCGGGCTGGTGCCGGCTGTCTCGGGAGAGGACCTCGCCGCCGCTGTGCCGGGGCTTGCCACCGCAGCCGATGTGGAAGTGGTGGAATTTTCCAATATTCCCAGCGGCTGGATGGACGCGGAGAGAATGTGTAAGCTCGCCTCGCTCATCGATAGCCTCTCGGACAAGGCGGACGGCTTCGTGGTGACCCACGGCACCGATAGCTTGGAGGAGACCGCCTTCTTCCTGGACATGACCCTTGAGACGGAGAAGCCGGTGTGCGTCACCGGCGCCATGCGCGGCGCCTCCGAGCTTTCCGCTGATGGCCCGGAGAATATCCTCTCCGCCGTCCGCGTGGCGGCGCATGAAGACTCCCGCGGCATGGGCGTCCTGGTGTGCCTGCAGGATCGCATCTACGCCGCCTACGACGTGACGAAGTTCCACACCACGAATCCCGACACCTTCCGCGACCTCCACTACGGCCCCCTGGGCACGGTGTACAGTAAGGAAATCATCTACGGCCGCCGCCCCATGGGACACAAGCGCTACCATCCGGACCACATCGAGCCAAATGTGTGGATGATCACCTGTTGGTCCGGTATGGAAGGAGACATCATCGCCGCGGCAGGAGAGGCCGGCGCGAAGGGCCTTGTAGTAGACGCCCTGGGCTGCGGCAATGTCCCGCCCAAGTGCAAAGAGGAAATGGTAAAGCTCATGGAGAAAGGCCTTCCCATCGTCCTCACCACCCGCGTCCCCTCCGGCAGCGTGATGGAAGAGTACAGCTACGACGGCAGCGCCCTCTCCATGAAAAGAAGCGGCCTCATCCTGGGCGGCCACCTCTCCGCCTGGAAGGCCCGCCTCCTCCTGGCCATCGGCCTGGGGATGACGAGGGAGAGGGAAGCGCTCTGCGAGATGTTCCGGGAGTAAAAGGGATAAGGGATAAGGGATAAGGCCCGCGTGGCTGCTTCTTCATAGCGAGGAGTTTTGAGCTGGGAGCAGGTAAGCTCGCCCCACGAGACGCTGAAAGAGATGGAGAAAGGTACGCGCGCTACCATCTCTACTCCCATTCTTGCGGCGTCTCGTGGGGCGGGCTTACCTGCTCCAGGCTCCAAGCTCAAAGCTATGACGAAGCAGGTGCGCGGGCCTTATCCCTTATCCCCTATCCCTTATCCCTTGTCTCAAAAAAATATTTCAAAAAAGTGCTTGACACTTCGCCCCCTGATTGCTATAATACATAAGTCAGTCAACCACTGATACAAATCAATACGGCGCTGGCCGATCGGTCAGGAAGCAATCATGGAGAGGTGTCCGAGTGGTTGAAGGTGCATGATTGGAAATCATGTTGACG
>CAVEMF010000171.1:0-4886 GCA_963616715.1 Ruminococcus bromii
CGGTGCATTTCTATCCGGCGCTAACGCGCGACCCTTCTCCAAGGGTCTACGGATTGAGGCTAGTGCAACATGAATTATTCTACCTGCTGGTATTTAAAATGCTTAACTTAATAGCATTACTTCTCCGAGGGATGACTCGGGCTGGCGTGACAAAGGTATGCTGAACTTTAGCATAAAATTTCTTGACTTGAAGCCATTGATTGTATTGGAGAGCAGTGTATGCGATTTTCTAAAGGGTTCTTTTCTTTATTGTTATTTCTGGCCGCCGGGGCTTTGATCGGCGGCATTTTGGGGCAGCTCCTGGGCGGGGCGAATCTGGTGGGGCTGATGCCTTTCTTGACGGATACCTATGAAATCTTTGACATTGAGCGGATTTCACTCAATCTCGGTATCATGCAGATTCACTTCGGCATCCGTTTTGCGCCGAATCTCATCAGCATCCTGGGGATTCTGGTGGCCGGCTGGCTCTATAAAAAGTTCTAAAAAGGAGGCGCTGCCTTGCTGATCAAAGAAATGCGAAGGGAAGACAAACCGAGAGAGCGGTTTCAAGCATCGCCGACCCGGGTCACCATGACGGACCTGGTGGCGATTCTTTTGCGTACCGGAAGGCAGGGCCACTCGGTGATGGAGCTGGCGCAGGATGTGGTGAATCATCTGGAAAGCATCGCCGGCACCAATGGATTTGGCGACCTCCACTGGCGGGACCTGGTGACTATCAAAGGCATCGGCCCGGACAAAGCGGTCACTATCTGCGCGGCGGTGGAGCTGGGCAGGCGGCTGGCGGCGAAGTATGAGAAAAAAGATTTCCCGGACTTCGGCATGCCGGACCGGGTGGCGGATTATTTCATGGAAATGCTGCGCCACGAGTCGCAGGAGCATTTCCTGGTGTGTTTCCTGAATATCAAGAACAAGCTTCTTGGTTACAAGGAAATATCTATCGGCAGTCTCAATGCAGCGCCGGTGGACATCAAGGAGGCTATGAAATGGGCCATCCGCTACAAAGCCGCCGGACTCATCCTGGTGCATAACCATCCCTCCGGCTACCCCGAGCCGTCGGAGGATGATATCGACCTCACCCGCACCTTCGCCGCTGCCTCCCAGCTCTTGGATATGGAAGTCTTAGACCACGTGATCATCGGCGATGGGGACTATGTGAGTCTGCAGGAGCGGGGGATTATGTGATAAAAAGGTTCATGGTTCATGGGTCAAGGGGCAAGGGGTGGTGCGGCGCACAAATCAGGAAGCGCCGCAAGTTTGGAATGTTGACGCGATTAGCTGCTGCGTTACTACCGTGAACCGTTTACCGTGTAACCGTTAGAGGGGCTTATACCGATAGCGAGCCGTGAGGTAATACACCTTTCGTACAAGATTTATCACTGCACGGCTGTATGTACGGTAAACGGTTACACGGTAAATGGAAAACGGAAAACGGTAGTGGGGAGAAAGGTGCGCGCTCCCCATTTCAAAACTCGCGCCGCTTTATAATTTGTGCGGCGCACCACCCCTTACCCCCTGAACCTTGAACCTTGAACCCTTTACCTGTTATAATTGATGAAGATGTAAGTTGTAAAACAATTTAGAAGGATAGGTGTCAATTATGGAAGAAATGGAAGCAGGAAAACGTTATTCTGCAGAATCTAAGGGGTATACCAGCAAGATTTATGAAATCCGCTGGATCCCGGTGACCGAGAGAGAGGAATACAAAGAAGGCCCGGTGAAGGATGCGCTGGAAAAATTGAAGGCGTCTATGTCGGACAAGGATTTCGATAAATACATCGAAAACGGCCTCATCCGCATCACCTACGATACCGGCCGCCTCATGCTCATCGTGAAGTCGGAAATCTATCGCACCATGCTGATGGGACCTTTCTACAACGCCATCTGCGCGGCATTTGATGTAGGCCACTTCAGAGTGGTGAGCCAGGTGAATGGGTATTAAGAGCGTTATGACGCTGGAGGTTTAGTGATCAGTGATTAGTGATTAGTGATTAGTGATCAGGACGCGATTTCCGCTATTTGCCGGTCTTCCCTTGGAAGGTAGTGCTGTTAAGTTAAAAAATCTATGCTAAGGTTCAGCACGAATTTGTTGCTCTAGCCTTATGAGAGTCGCCCCTTGGAGAAGGGGCCGCCCAATAGGGCGGGATAGAGTGCCTCGCAAGAGGCACAACCAGCACTAGCAGTATCATGCAAAATTCTTATCAAACATTAGCATGCTTTGGGCTACTGCTGAGTATGCGCCTATGGCGCATTTCTATCCGGCGCTATCGCGCGACCCTTCTCCAAGGGTCTACTTGCATAGGGCTGGAGTAACAAATCGATGTTAAGTCTCAGCATGAAGTTCTTGACTTGAAAGCATTACCGAGGGCGGATATAGCGGAAAATGCGTCCTAATCACTGACCCCTGATCACTGATTACTATTTTTATCGTGAAGAAGCAAGGAAACTTATGGAAACATTATCAATTGTAGTGCCCTGCTACAATGAGGAAGCGGCTATACCGATTTTCTATGACGCCATGGAGAAGGTGCGGGCCGAGATTCCTGCGGAAATTGAATACTGCTTCGTAGATGACGGGAGTTCCGATGGGACCCTGTCTATTTTGCGTGAGTTGCAGAAGGTCTCCGGCGGGGCGGTACATTATATTTCCTTTTCTCGTAATTTCGGGAAGGAGGCTGCGCTGTATGCGGGCCTTCAGATGACAAAAGGTGATTGGGTCGTGACGATGGATGTGGATCTGCAGGATCCCCCTTCGCTGCTTCCTTCTATGTGGGACATGGTGCATGGGCCAGAGGGCTATGACTGCATCGCCACCAGAAGGAGCACGCGGGCGGGGGAGCCGCGGGTCCGCTCTTTTTTTGCGCGCCTTTTTTACAAGCTCATCAATTCTCTCTCGGATACGGAAATCGTGGACGGCGCGAGGGACTATCGCTTGATGAGCCGGCAGATGGTGGACGCGGTCTTGGCAGACGGCGAGTACAACCGCTTCTCCAAAGGCATTTTCAGCTGGGTGGGCTTTCACACCAAGTGGATTTCCTATGAAAATGTGGAGCGAAGCGCCGGGGAGACGAAGTGGTCCTTCTGGAAACTTTTCAAATACTCCATCGAAGGGATCCTTGCCTACACCACCGTGCCCCTCTACCTGTCGTCACTCATGGGCATCCTCATGTGTGGCGTTTCCTTCCTGTCTCTCACCTTCATCCTCTTTCGGGCGCTCCTCTATGGCGACCCGGTGGCCGGCTGGCCATCCTTGGTGTGTATCATCACACTCTTAGGCGGCCTGGTGCTCTTGGCGCTGGGCATCATGGGGCTCTATATAGCGAAGATTTATCTGGAAACGAAGAAAAGGCAACTGTTTATAGTGCGGGAGAGGAAATAAATGGAAGAAATCATGGCGGTAAAAAAGATGAAATATGAACGATGGTGCGCCATCGTCTTTTGGGGATTTCTGTTTTTCTCATTGATTGCATTCTTTACGAAAGCTCATATGCTGGTTCCTTATGATGGGGATGACTGGAACAATCTGTCTGCCTTTCGTGCGGCCTATCCCAAGGTGGGGGCATGGAATCCGATCAAAATTTTGCCGGAGGACAGTTTCCCTATCATGGGCTATGTAGGTGCCTATTTTATCATGCCTTTTGTGAAGGACTATGTGTTCTCCATTGCGCTGGCATCTGCGATTTTCCTAAGTCTTGCGATTTGCGTGTACGTATTTCTTTTCAGTCAAGTGCTGGAACGGAATTTTAAATTGCCATCCTACGCCGTATATGCGCTGTCCGTAGGCTTTTTCTTGCTTCACTTTCTGGCGCTCTATGCTTCGGATGTGGGCTCACAGTATTTATTCGGCTCAGCGAATCTGACTTGCTTTTATCACTACACCATTCCGGGATTGTTAAATCTGTGCTTGGTGGAATATTTCCTGGCATACGGCATTCCGAAGCAAATGCCTTGGGAAAGAGGGATTGGTCATTGCGGGGCTCTCTTCTTTGCACTGTACTTGGCCATTTTTTCGAATGTTCTGCATAATATCATCCTCATCGCATTCATTGCTGCCCATATCCTATTTACTTATCGCTTGGAATTGTTTTCGCCAAAGAATTGGAAATCGATTTGGAAAGAAAATCATTTCCTGGCTATGATCATGGTGGTGTGGGTCTTGTCTCTGGCATTTGAGCTGACCGGCGGCAGAGCTAATAGTATCGGGGCTAGCGTCATTCATTTGCCACTGAAGCAAACCATTCTGTCTATGTGGGGCGCATTAAAGACGACCAATAAAATGTTCTTGGTCTTCCTTGTGCTCACGCTGGCTGCTTTTTGGCGCGCCAAAGCATGGCGAGAAGAATTGATTCATGTTCCGGGAAAATTGCTGGTTTCCGGCTTGTTCACTGGTCTCTATCTATTTATGGTCTGCGCAAAGGCATCGGCAGGTTACATTACAAGAGCAGACGTGCTCTTAGGCATTTATGCCTTTTTGATTATGGGCATTGTGACAACGGCGGCCATTGTCCTGGAAAAGCGTCCAAAGCTTTTCATGCTGGCGCCGATTCTGCTTTTGGTTATTTCCATGGATGTTTTGCGAGGTCCTTATGTGGAGTCTACCATGGGAAGACTTCTGCCCAGAACTTGTTACTTGGTAGATAATGATATGATCGAGCAAATCAAAAAGGCCGACGAAGCCTATCAAAAGGAAATGGTGCTTCATGTGCCGAAGGGGGATAACCTGGATAACTGGCCCCATCCGATGTACATGGGGGAGAATATTTCTCGTACCTTGTATCGTCATGGTATCATCACACGTCCTATTGAAATCACACTTCAGCCGGATGTATCCATGAACGAAAAATACAATATTCCCATTCGGAAATGATAGAAAAAGCGAGTCTTGAAGG
>CAVEMF010000172.1:0-4881 GCA_963616715.1 Ruminococcus bromii
GCATTTCTATCCGGCGCTATCGCGCGACCCTTCTCCAAGGGTCTACTCACGTAAGGCCAAAACAACAAATATATGCAACCCCTCAGCATAAAATCCTTAACTTAACTGCATTACTCTAGGGGGGGCACGCTATCTGTGCCCTGATCACTGATCACTAAACCACTATCATTCCTCCGACACTTCCCCTCTAAGTATCGGCAGGAAGAGGCTATAGCGCTGGCCGATTTCTTCCGTTTCCAAGGCTTTATCGATGGCCTGGTCGTTGGTGATGAGGATGGTATTCTTTTTCGCGCGGGTAACGCCGGTGTAGAGGAGATTTCGTTTCAGCATCATGGGCTGGGACGGAAGGAGGACGAAGATGACCGTGTCGTATTCGCTGCCCTGGCTTTTGTGGACAGTGGTGGCGTAGGCCAGCTGCAGGTCGTTTCGCTCTTCCCCCTCATAAGTGACTTCCTTATTATAGAAGCTCACCATCACCCTTTTATCGGTGACGGCCCACACGATGCCCACGTCGCCATTGTAGACGCCTTTGTCGTAGTCGTTCCGCTTTTGCATGACCTTATCGCCGACGAGGAAACGGACGC
This sequence comes from Ruminococcus bromii, assembly GCA_963616715.1. Lineage (GTDB taxonomy): Bacteria > Bacillota > Negativicutes > Veillonellales > Dialisteraceae > Dialister. Next base: position 585 of record CAVEMF010000172.1, read on the forward strand.
CCGCAGAGAGCGGCCGGCCGTGCACCATTTCCTGGATGGCTTGGTTCAGCCGATCCACGCCGCAGCCGCCGCGATACATGGGCGAAAGGACCTGGAGTCGCATTTTTTCTTTTTCCTCTTCATAGTGGAAGCGGTGGCAGATTTCCAGTACCTTGTCGAAGGCCTCGTCTTCGGAAATCACATGGATCACTTGGAAATCGCCTTCCGCATCGGGCTCAAACATGTCCCCTTGGCGAATGAGCGCTGCATTCTCGATGATGCCGCTGCCTGCTTCCTGGCGGAAAATATGAGAGAGCCGCACCACCGGCACCTCGCCCCAGGCGATGATGGATTTCAAAGGATTGCCCGGCCCTACCGGCGGGAGCTGGTCCGCGTCGCCTACCAAAATGAGCCGCGCCTCGTCTTTCAGCGCCAGGAGCAAATTGTAAAAGAGCTGGATATCCATCATAGACGCTTCGTCTACGATGATGAAATTCTCGTCCAACGTATCCATTTCATTCTTCTTAAAAACGGTTTTATTGTCTTCGTGTAGCTCCGCTTCCAGGGCCTTGTGGATGGTATCCGCATCGACGCCACTGGAAATAGCGAGACGCTTCGCCGCGCGGCCGGTGGGCGCCATGAGGCGGACTTTCGCGCCGTATTGCTGAGCCGCCATGATGATGGCGCGGACGAGCGTCGTTTTCCCGGTGCCCGGGCCGCCGGTGATGACCATCACCTTCGAACGCATGGCTTCGGCCACCGCTTCCTTTTGCTCTTCCGCCAGCGTGATGCCATTCTCTCTTTCGAATTTCTCCACCGCCAGCGCCGAAGATCCCAGCTCTTTGCTATGATTTTTCATGAAATGGAGCCTAGCGGCCGACTCAGTTTCTGCATCATAGAGCCCGTGCAGGTAGAGATACCGCGTCCCTTCATACATGAGGCTGTAAATGCGTCCGGACGAAGTCGCTTCCTTGAGGCCAGTGCTGACGATATCCTCATCAAGCTGCAAAAGTCCGGCGGCGCGATACACCAAAAGTCCTTCGGGCACGCAGCTATAGCCTCTGGCCAAAGCGACACCCAGCGAGTGATAGAGGCCGCAGATGATGCGCTCCAGCTCGTCCTTCGCGGTTCCCTGGTCCATGGCGATGCGGTCCACCTCCGCAAAGGTCATGTCCGGCACCTTTCGAAGCAGCTCGTAGGGGTGCTGCTTGATATTTTCCAGAATGTCCTCTTTATAGACCTTCTGCATTTCCTTGGCATAGACTTCGGAAATCCCCAGGGACTGTAGATACATGATGATTTCTCGAAGCTGCGCAACTTCTGCATAGGATGCTTCAATTTTCTCGAAGGTTTTTCGGCCGATGCCGGGTACATCCAGGAGCGCGCCGATGCAATTGTCCATGACGTCCAAAGTTTCTTCACCGAAATGGTCTACGATCTTTCGAGCCACCGACTCGCGGATGCCCTTGATGAGGCCGGAGGAAAGAAATTGGACGATTTCCTCTGTGGCCTCGGGGCGCACCATTTCCAAGGAAAAAGCTTTGAACTGCATGCCAAAACGGGGATGCTGATGCCAGCACCCCCGCAGAACGACATTTTCTCCTACATAGGGCGAAGAACCTTGGAATGCCACGGTGTCGGCTTTCTTCGTTTCCTTGTCCTCGAACAGAAAAACAGAGAATCTCCCATCATCACTGGCAAAGATCAGCTTTTTGACGACGCCTCTCAATTCTTCTGTCATGTCATTTACCTCGTATGAGTTTCTCCTGTACCTTTTTGCTGATGTCCATCAGCATCTGATACCATTTGATGAAATCCGGACGCTGACTCACATCTTCCAAAAGCTTCGACAGGTCCTCTATATTCTTCGCTTCTCTTTCCGCGTCATAAATGGGCTTATGCGCCTTCAGCTTGTACTCCGCAATACCGCGAGAAAGGGCAAGCCGTTTCTCAAAAAGCGCCGCCAAGTCCTTGTCGATCTTTCGGACCGATTCGCGCAGAAGCTCCAACTCTTTCTCGTCCATGATTTACTCCTGAATCGTAGTGGTTTAGTAATTAGGGGTCAGTGATCAGTGATCAGGAGCGCATTTTACGGTTTTCCCATGTTGCATGCCACCGCTCAGCGCTCTATTTCACACCAGCGTCAAGTACGCCCTGATCACTGACCACTAATTACTGATCACTAAACCGATAGCGTTCACCCACACCCAATTACTGATTCTTTTCGTGCAATTCTGCCAGGATTTCCATGACCTTGGCTTTGCATTCTTCATATGGCACTTCGATGGTCTCGCCGGTGCGACGGAGGCGGATTTCTACATTGCCGGATTCCTGCCATTTCTTGCCGATGGTCACGCGGACCGGGTAGCCGATGAGGTCGGCGTCTTTGAATTTGATGCCGGCTCTTTCGTTTCTATCATCCAAGACCACTTCGTCAGCCTTTTCTTCCATGGCTTCATAGAGAGCCTTGGCAGCGCCCATGACTTCTTCGGATTTATTATTTGCCGGCACGATGACCACTTCATAAGGAGCGATGGCTACCGGCCAGATGATGCCGTCGTCGTCGTGGTTCTGCTCGATGGAAGCGGCCACGGTGCGGGTGACGCCGATGCCATAGCAGCCCATGACCATAGGATGGGATTTGCCATTGTTATCCAGGAAGGTAGCGCCGAGAGCTTCGCTGTATTTCGTGCCCAGTTTGAATACCTGGCCTACTTCGATGCCTTTGGTGATGACGATATGACCGCCGCAATGGGGGCAAACGTCTTCCGGATCGATTTGGCGGATGGTGGCCACCTTCACGTCACCGAAGTCGCGAGCCGGATTCACATGGATGAAATGCATATCCTTCTGGTTGCCGCCGCAGCAAGCGTCCTGCATTTCCATCACAGAGCTATCGCAGACGATTTCAAAATTTTCCACTTTCTTGAGGCCGATGGGGCTGATGTAGCCGGCAGTGAGGCCGCAGCGAGCGAGATCTTCTTCCGAAGCCATGTCCACATTGATGGCGCCGAAAAGATTCTGCAATTTCACTTCGTTCACTTCATGATCGCCGCGAACCATAGCCAGGACCACGGTATCATCCAGCTTGTATACCACAGCCTTCACCGACTGCTTCACGTCAGCGTGCAGGAAATGGCAAACCATTTCGATGGTGTGCTGACCCGGCGTGGAAACCAGTTCCATTTCCTTGTCATTGTGAATATCACAGGTAAGAGTATTCGGGTCTACAGCTTCGATGTTTGCAGCGAAATCGCAATCTTCACAGTATACGATATCTGCTTCGCCGCTGTCTGCCAATACTTCGAATTCGTGGGACGCATTGCCGCCGATAGCGCCGGAGTCAGCGATAACCGGGCGGAATTTCAGACCGCAACGGGTGAAAATGCGATAGTACGCATCATACATGAGCTTGTACTGCTTATCGAGGCCCTCTTCGTCCATATCGAAGGTATAGCCATCTTTCATGATGAATTCGCGGCTGCGCATGAGGCCGAAGCGCGGACGCTTTTCATCTCTGTACTTGTTCTGGATCTGGTAAACAGACACCGGAAGCTGCTTATAAGAAGAGGTGTCCATGGAAACCAGCGTGGTCACCAATTCTTCGTGGGTCGGCGCCAGGCAATAGTCGCGGCCATGGCGATCCTGGAGCTTAAACATTTCTTCCCCATACACAGCCCAACGGCCGGTTTTCTGCCAGATTTCCGCCGGCTGCACGATGGGCATCAGGATTTCCTGCGCGCCTGTCTTGTTGATTTCCTCGCGGACAATCTTCTCCACCTTCTGGATGGCACGGAACGCCAAAGGCAGGTATGCATAGGTGCCGTTGGCAATCTTACGCATCATGCCGGCTTTCAACATGTATTTATGGCTCATCACCACCGCATCGGCGGGCAATTCTCTCAAAGTCGGGCTGTATAATTTGGATGCTAACACTGAAATCTCCTCCTGGAATATCTTTCGTAAAAATTATGCCTTCTTATTATATAGCTTTTGCAAGAAAATAGCCAATGAGAGTTTAGGGGAAATCTGGAAGCGCCGCATACATAAGGGCAAAGCCCACCATTTTTACCCACTTCCTCCGGAAGGGGGAGGGCCCGAAGGGCGGGGGTTGGCCGGGAAGACGAAAGACATTAGACAGTAGGCTTTAGATATTAGACGTTAGACATTCAGACGCACCGCGGCGATAAAGTCAGCGAGGTCCTTCGTCTCACGTCTCATGTCTCATGTCTCACGTCTCATGTCTCATGTCTCATGTCTCATGTCTCATGTCTCACGTCTCATGTCTCACGTCTCATGTCTCACGTCTCATGTCTCA
>CAVEMF010000173.1:0-4863 GCA_963616715.1 Ruminococcus bromii
GAGTAGACCCTTGGAGAAGGGTCGCCCGATAGGGCCGGATAGAAATGCGCCGTAGGCGCATGCTTAGCAGTAGCGGGAAGCATGTTGATGTTTGCGAAGAGTTTGGCATGAAGTTGTGCCTCTGGCGAGGCACTTCTATCCTCCGCTATCGCGCGCCCCTTCTCCAAGGGGCTACTCCTTAACGCTTGCATAACATAACGATTCTACCTGCTGGTATTTAAGATTCGTAACCTAGGGAACCACCAGAAAAGGGGATCATCGCATTTGACTCAGCAGTCAAATGCGCCCTGATCACTAATCACTGATCACTGACCCCTACCCCTCAAAGGTTCTCTTTCAGATACCGCACCCCATTCTTGTAGAACATCTTCTCCACCTGCTCTTCGGTAAATCCACCGGCCAGGAGGGCGCCCGCAAGTTTCCCCATTTCGGAGGCGTCCTCGATTTCCAGGGTCGGCTGGATGCCGTCGAAGTCGGAGCCCAGGGCCAGGACATCTTCGCCGCCGATGTCTCGGATGTGTTTCGCATGGCGGACCATGTCTTTCACCATGGAAATCTCGGTGTCCCCCAGGAAGTGGTTCGAGAAATTGAGACCGATGAGGCCGCCCTTCTCGCCGAAGCGGCGGATGAGGTCATCGGTGAGATTTCTTTTGTGCTCTTTCAGCGCGCGAGCGCAAGAGTGGGAAGCCAGCGGCGGTTTCTTGGCGCGGGCCAAGAGCTCGTAGGTGCCCACGTCGTTCAAGTGGCTGGTGTCCACAATGACGCCCATGTCATTCATGGCGTCCACGATTTCCCAGCCCACAGGGGTGATGCCTTTGTCTTCGCCTTCCATGCCATTGGGGTAAGCCAGCTCGTTTGCATAGTTCCAAGTGAGGGTGATGAGGCGCACGCCGTCGGCGTAGACAGCTTGGAGTTTCTCCAGGCTTCCCTGGATCACGTCGCCGCCTTCGATGGAGAGGAGCGAGCCGATCTTCCCCGCCTTTGCGCAAGCGTCGATGTCAGCGGCGCTAAGGATGGGCATCATGCAGTCATTGGCTGCGATTTCCTTTTTGTACGTGGCGAGGATTTTCTGATAGTAGTCCCAAGGATTCTCCCCGCTCCCCTGGTCGTACCAGATGGCAAAGTCCTGGATGAAGCACTCGCCCTTTTTCAGCTTGGAAATATCGATTTCACAATTGTTGGAGGAAAGCGTCCCTCTCTCCGGACGCAGAGCCAATTCGGTCATGGTATCGCAGTGCAGGTCGATGTATTTCATGTCTATTCTCCTTCTTTCGTTTTTGATTTAGTGATTAGTGATCAGTGGTCAGTGATCAGTGATCAGAACGCGTTTGATTGCTTTTCCACATCGCATTATTCCGCTTGTGCGGATAGTAATTAGTGGTTAGTAGTCAGTAGTCAGTGATCACTAATTACTAAACCGATAGCGTTAAGCATCTCCATCTCGCGCCCTGATCACTGATCACTGATCACTAATCACTAAACCGACAGCGTTAAAACCCTCTACCCAAAGTATAAATCAAAAGAAGCATACGCGAAAGGCGCATGCTTCTTTTTTATTTCTTATTCTCCCATTTCAGAGAGGACGTGAGCGCAGCGGCCGCAGACGTGAGGATGTTTCTCATCGGAGTCTACATCTTCACTGCGTTTCCAGCAGCGTTCGCATTTTTCCAGGGTGCATACAGCGACGGATGCCTTCACGGTGCCTTCTTCATTGGAAGCGGCATTTTCCGGAGCGGCAGCGGTGCCTTCCACAACATGAGCCTGGGATACCAGGAGGAAATCAGCCAGTTCTTTTTCCATGGCCTTCACGATGTCGTAGGATTCGCCATCAGCGTAGACAGTGACTTCGGCGTCCAGCGGGTGGCCGATGGTCTTGGCCTGACGAGCTTCTTCGAGAGCCTTCATAGCGACGCTTCGGATAGCCAGGCGTTTCTTCCATTTTTCGTCCAGCGCTTTGTCCAGGTATGCTTCGTTTACTGCCGGCATTTCGGTCATGTGGACGGACCATTCTCTTTCGTCCTGCTTCGGCAGTGCCTGCCATACTTCTTCAGAAGTGAAGCAGAGGACCGGAGCCACCAGGCGCACAAGGGTGGTGAGGATTTCATACATAGCGGTCTGTGCGCTTCTTCGGAGCTTGGAGTCTGCCTTTTCGGTGTAGAGGCGATCCTTCAGGATGTCGAGGTAGATAGCGGAGAGATCCACGGTGCAGAAATTGTGGACTGCGTGGTACATCACGTGGAATTCGTAATCGTCATAGGCTTTGAGGACGGTTTCCTTCACCTGTTCCATGCGGAGCAGTGCCCAGCGATCCAGTTCTTCCATATCTTCGTAAGCTACGGAGTCAGTCTTCGGGTCGAAGTCGTAGAGATTGCCCAAGAGGTAGCGGAATGTATTTCTGATCTTTCTATACACGTCACTCATGGACTTCACGATCTTGTCGGACAGACGGACGTCGCCCTGGTAGTCCACAGAGGAAATCCACAGACGCATCACGTCGGCGCCGTACTTATTGATCACGTCCTGCGGAGCGACCACGTTGCCCACGGACTTGGACATCTTTCTGCCTTCGCCGTCCATGGTGAAGCCGTGGGTGAGGACTGCCTTGTACGGAGCGTGGCCATTCACTGCCACGGAGCAGAGGAGGGAGGAGTGGAACCAGCCGCGGTGCTGGTCGGAGCCTTCCAGGTACAGGTCGCATGGATAGCCCATATCCTTCCAGGAATCCTTGTGCGGTTCGCGGAGGACGCCGTTCCAAGTGGAACCGGAGTCGAACCATACGTCCATGATGTCTTTTTCTTTATGGAAATGGGTGCCGCCGCAGTGTGGGCAGTGGAAATCTTCCGGCAAGAGCTCTTCAGCGCTGTGAGCCCACCATGCATCGGTGCCTTCTTTTTCTACGATTTCTTCGACCTTCTTCATGGTTTCCGGAGTGATGACCCATTTGCCGCAGTCATCGCAGTAGAAAGCCGGGATCGGCACGCCCCAGGAACGCTGACGGGAAATACACCAGTCCTGGCGGTCGCGAATCATATTGTACAGACGGTCATGACCCCAGGACGGAATGAAGCGGGTGTCGTCCACAGCCTGGAGTGCCTTGTCTCTGAAATCATTGATGGATGCAAACCACTGCTCGGTGGCTCTGTAGATGACCGGTTCCTTGCAGCGCCAGCAATGTGCGTACTGGTGGTGCAAAGATTTCTTACCCAGGAGATGGCCTTCATGAGCGAGAGCAGCGATGACCGGGCCTTCTGCGTCCCAGATGGACTTGCCCTGCAGGAATTCGCCGGCTTCGGCGGTCATGCAGCCCTTTTCATCGACGGGGCACACGATGTCCTGCTTCAGCTTGCCTGCGTTTTCATAGGTCTTGTACACTTCGAAGTCGTCTACGCCGTGTCCCGGAGCGGTGTGTACGCAGCCGGTGCCGGCATCGAGGGTGACATGGTTGCCTTCGAGGACATAGATGGTGCGGTCATAGACAGCCAGCGGATGCTTGAAGGTGGCAAGGTCCAGCTCAGCGCCCAGCATTTCGCGGCCGGCAAATTCATAGTCTTCCACTTTGCAATCAGCCAAAGCGGCGCCGCAAAGTTCCTTATTCATCAGGTAGTATTCGTCATTTGCCTTGTTGTGAACCCATACATAGGTGAATTTCGGATTCACGCTGATGTAGAGGGAAGCCGGGATGGTCCACGGGGTGGTGGTCCAGATGACAGCGAAGACCTTGCTCTTGTCAGCGCCTTCCGGTTCCAGGCCGTGCACATCGATCATCGGGTATTTCACATAGATGGACGGAGATTTTCTATCTTTGTATTCGATTTCTGCTTCAGCCAGCGCGGTCTCGCAGTGCGGGCACCAGTATACAGCCTTCTTGCCTTTGTAAATGTAGCCTTTGTTGGCCATTTCGCCGAAAACTTCCAGTTCCTTTGCTTCCAGGTGCGGATCAAAGGTGACATAGCGGTTTTCGAAATCGCCGACCACGCCCATGCGGATGAAGTCTTCCTTCTGGATTTCGATCCATTTCTTTGCATAAGCCAGGCACTTCTTGCGAAGTTCGAGAGGCGTCATGTTCGCGCGATCTTCGCCGGAGTCTTTGAGGACGGCGTATTCGATCGGAAGGCCATGGGTATCCCAGCCCGGTACGTAAATGGCTTCGTTGCCGGCCATGTATCTGTATCTGACGATGATATCTTTCAGGGTTTTATTGAGCGCGTGGCCGATGTGGATCTTGCCATTGGCATATGGCGGGCCATCGTGGAGAACGAAAGTCGGCGCGCCGCTCTTCTTTCTCTTTTCGATTCTCTTTTCATATAAATGATTCTGCTGCCAAAATTCTACGAAGCCCGGTTCCTTCTTCGGAAGGTTGCCGCGCATCGGAAATTCAGTTTCCGGTAAATGCAGGGTCTTGCTGTAATCCATTTGTATTCCTCCTAAGGAAATAAAATTTCCAAATAAAAAATCCCCGCCCGATAAGGGGCGAGAATTACTTTCCCGTGGTACCACCCTCATGACCTCTCGGCCACTCGGCACAATTAACGATGTCCCGTCAGGGCTTTTCTTCCCCGAAGCTCCGAAGTGATCCATCCGCACAGCCATTGCTCCCCTCCCACCAATGGGAAGCTCTCTGGAAATCGCCAACATGCGAAACGTCTTCATCTACGCCTTTCCATAACTTTTCATATTATATGAATATCGGTGGGAGAAGTCAAGGGGGAGATGGATGGGAAATGGGCTATCGGGTTAGTGATTAGGGGTCAGTGATCAGTGATCAGGACGCATTTGCCTGCTGCCCTGATCGCTAACTACTGATCACTAAGTCCCTATCTCCTGATAAAATTTTTCAGCGCCTCTGACTCCTCTGCGGTCAAG
>CAVEMF010000174.1:0-4835 GCA_963616715.1 Ruminococcus bromii
TGGTGCTGCAGGAAACAGCCAAGCGCCTGCAGAAATGCATCCGCGAGAGCGACTACGCCTTCCGCATCGGCGGCGACGAATTCACCCTGGTGATTTCCTCGGACCACGACGAAGCGCTCCAAAAGAAATTGGAAGAGCGGCTGGTGAAAATCATCTCCGAGCCATTCCAAGTGGACGGCCATACCCTGGAAGTAGGCGTGAGCCTGGGCGCTGCCTCCTTCCCCAAAGAGGCTAAAGACGCCGCCCACGTCCGGATCCTGGCCGATCAGAGGATGTATGAGTGCAAGGAGAGGAACCACCATCAGAGATAGGGGGATAAAGCTTGAAAGTGTATCGGTTGAGTGACAAATAGTGCGCGAAAGTTTTTCTGAATAGGTTCAGGGTTCAGGGGTCTGGGGGCAAGGGGTGGTGCGCCGCACAAATTATAAAGCGGCGCATATATAAGGGCGAAGCCCACTGCTTTTACCCTCTTCCTCTGGAAGGGGGAGGGCCCGAAGGGCGGGGGTTGGCTGGGAAATAAAGAGACGCGTCTTGCTGCTTCCCCACTACCGTGAACCGTTTACCGTATAACCGTTAACCGACTCGTTTAACCATAGCGGGAAATGGAGCACAGCCCTGCTTCGATATAGCGTTTTATCGCCCCAACTCCCGCTGCCGGAAATCCGCGCGGTAAACGGTTACACGGTTATACGGTTCACGGTAGTGGGGAGAGCGGTAAGTGCGCTGACTTACAAAACTCGCGGCGCTTCTTAACTTGTGCGCCGCACCACCACTCCTCCCTCCTCACTCCTCCCTCCTCACTTTTCACATTTCTTATCCCTTATCCCTTACCTCTTATCCCCAAAAGATTTTCAAAAAAGTACTTGCAAAATAAAACCATCGGTTTTATAATTCAATCATCAAATTCATATTGGTGGATGAAACATGTGGGAGAAAGCCTTGTGGCTTACCGAAGGAGTAACACTCTCAGGTATCTCTTAGGAGATAGGTACCGTATGCGGACACACTCTGGAGAGTCTCTTTGATGAGCGCCGAAGGTGTAAGGATTTCGTATCCCAATCTCTCAGGCAAAAGGACAGAGCAAAACGTCACATCTCTTTGTGATGGTTAAGGTAGACAATGCCGGCTTCCAGAGTTATTTTTACTTGGAATGCCGGCTTTTTATTTATCTTATTTCCTGGAGGGAGACGTTTAAAAATGGATTTGAATCTTGAATTGTTGAATGCGATTGACAGCTTTGTATGGGGACCGCCACTTCTGGTACTTCTGGTGGGTACCGGCATTCTCCTCACCTTGCGTCTGAAGCTTTTGCAGGTGACCCAGCTTCCCAAAGCGCTCGGGCTCATCTTCAAAGCACAGAACAAGGGCAGCGGCGATATCGATTCCTTCAAGGCTCTTTGTACAGCCCTGTCGGCTACGGTCGGCACCGGTAATATCGTAGGCGTTGCCACGGCAGTTGCTGCCGGCGGCCCGGGCGCGATTTTCTGGATGTGGATGGCTGCCTTCTTCGGCATGGCCACCAAGTATGCAGAAGGTCTCCTCGCTGTGAAATACCGCGAGGTGGACTCCAAAGGCGAGATCGCCGGCGGCCCGATGTTCTACATCAAAAACGGTATGGGTCCTAAGTACAAATGGCTTGGCACCATGTTCGCTGTCTTCGGCGTACTGGTGGCATACTTCGGTATCGGTACCTTCGCCCAGGTGAATTCCATCATCGACATCACCCAGATGACCATCGGCCTTGATCCCATGTGGACCTGCCTCATCCTCACCGTCTTGGTAGCTGCTATCACATTGGGAGGCCTGCAGTCCATCGCCTCCGCCGCTTCGAAAATCGTCCCGGCTATGGCAGTGATCTATTTCATTTCGACAATCGGGGTACTTATTTATTTCGCAGATAAAGTTCCTGCCGCTATCCAGACCATCGTCTATAGCGCATTCTCCGGCAGTGCAGCCGCCGGCGGTTTCCTCGGCGCCACCGTCATGATGGCCATGAGAAATGGTATCGCCAGAGGCGTATTCTCCAATGAATCCGGCTTGGGCTCGGCTCCTATCGTAGCCGCTGCAGCCAAGACGAAATGGCCGGCAGAGCAGGGTCTGATTTCTATGACCGGTACCTTCATCGATACCATCATCATCTGCACATTGACCGGGCTCACCATCGTCGTTTCCGGCGAATGGATGAATGGCCTCAATGGCGCAGCTTTGACAAACGCGGCTTTCAAAGACGCATTCCCCGCATTCGGCGGCTACATGCTGATGGTGGGACTCATCCTCTTCGCTTTCACCACCATTCTTGGCTGGAACTACTACGGCGAACGCTGCATGATTTACCTGTGCGGCACCAAGGGGATCCTTCCCTATCGCGTCGTCTTCATCGCATTGGTCGCAAGCGGTGCATTCCTGAAACTTGAAGCCATCTGGGTATTGGCGGACATCGTCAATGGCCTCATGGCTATACCGAACCTGATTGCCCTTCTGGCCCTCTCCGGCGTGGTCGTGAGAGAGACCGCCAAGTACTTCGATCACCTCAAGACCGGCAAGGACTATGAGGAGTACGAAGACCTGGACCCCAGCAAGGTAGCAAAGCCCGTAGCTTCTAAAGACTAAGGGAACGCTGATTAAATCGAAGATTCAAAAATCATAAGAATTTTTGTCCATAGCTTCGTCAAGAAAATCCTTAAATAGCTTGCTATTCGCGGATTTCCTTTCCTCGCTCTGAACAAAAATTCAAGAATGATTTTTGAAAACGATTTAATCAGCGATTCCCTAAGGAAATAGTATTCCTAAGAGCTTAGAGGGCTGGCAATTAGGTCTATGATATAACATATTATTCGCCCTGAAGGTTTTCCCATTTTCCTTCCCGGCGGCGTAATATGACACCCCATCCGGCAAAGGGCACTCCTGCAGATGAGCCCTCCTAAACTAATCTCAGGAGATGCCGGGCGGCGGAGGAGATTCCCAGAAAGTCTACTCCGCCGCGGAGGCCCTACCTTTTCTAAAAATGGAAATCATACGTTGAGCAAGGAAGCCCGAAGGTGTACGCCTGTGTACGCCTCGGGCTTTTGTGATTGATGGCATGTTTTACGCTATCGGTTGGTTTAGTGATCAGTGATCAGTGATTAGTGATCAGGGCACCAGTTCTCGATGCTTTACGCTATCGATTTAGTGATCAGTAATCAGTGATCAGTGATCAGGACTTATTTACCGCCAGTGCATACATATCGGTGTCACCTCTATATGTGAATGGCGTTAAATGCGCCCTGATCACTGACTACTAATCACTGACCACTAAACCAATAGCGGTACCATCTCCAAGTATGCATTAGCGAAAATCGCATACTGATCACTGACCACTGACCACTGATCACTAAACCACCAGCGGTATACCCGCTCACATCCGGTATACCCGCTCACATCCATCGCCCCCCCTCACTTCATCAGAAGTGGGACATATCCCCCATCCTGCTGCTCTGAATTCCAACAGGATGGGGGATTTTTTTATTGAAATCATTTTTTACGCTATGGGCTTAGTGATCAGTGATCAGGGCGCATTTGGCGACAGTGCATACTTGGAGATGTTACCGCTATGGGTTTAGTGATCAGTGATCAGTGATTAGTGATTAGGACGCATCTGGCGCCATGCACACATCGTGGCATCACCTGTATGTATGCACCAGCGAAAATCGCGTACTGATCACTGACCACTAATCACTAATCACTAAACCGATAGCGTATTAACTTGCTTAACTTGCCTATTCAGTCTGTGCTAAAATACAACTAGAAGACCATCGAAAGGAGGCAAGCCATGAAAGAATACGACATTTTTTTGAAGACCCTCAAGAATTTAGAAACCATCCGGCGGCCGATGCAGCCCTTGGATGACGTCATTCTTCGCGCCGGCATCATCGGGCTCTTCGTCCTTTGCTACGACCAATCCCTTCGCGCCATGAAAGAATATTTGGAAGCGGAAGGACTTGGCGAAATGGAAACGACTCATCAGATCGTAAAGGCTGCTTTGGAAATCGGACTCATCACCGATGAAGGCGCCTGGCTCACTGCGGAAGCGGATCGGGACTTGGAGCTCTACACCTTCGATGAAGAAATCGCCATCCCCATCGCGGCTCGCGCCAAAGAAATATACCTTCCCCTCTTCGAAGACCTGGCGGCGCGACTGGGCGAGTGAGAAAGCAAAGGCGCTGGTACCTGCTTCCCCATATCCGTTATCCGTATCACCGTGTAACCGTTTACCGGCTCTTTTACTGATGGCGGGTCATGGAGCGACATACTTTTCTGCAAGATGTATTACTTCACGGCTCGCTATCGGCAGCATGCGCGGTGAACGGTTATACGGTAAACGGTTCACGGTAGTGGGGAAGCAGGTAAACGCGCCCTGATCACTGACCACTGACCACTGATCACTTAATTGATAGCGGTCTCGGCGTGAATGGGAAAGTCGCCGAACGCGCCCTGATCACTGATCACTAATCACTGATCACTAAACCGACAGCGTAAAAATCGATTCAGAAAAGGAGGCCCATCATGAAAAAGTTTTTCTTCCTCATCGTTTCCCTCTTCCTCCTCTTTGCTGCGCTTCCTTCGCAGGCGGCGGGGCCGATCAATCAGGACGGCTATTTCAAAAACATCCGCCTCGCCGGCCGGGTGAAGGTGGTGGATCACTTCGGCGACATCAAAGTGCAGGTGGTGCACTCTTTCCCGGACATCAAAGTGAAGGTGGTGAATTCCTTCCCCGATCGCATTGGCGAGTGGCAGTTCGTGGACCACGGCGAAGACTTCACCATCGAGTACGTGAAGAGCTTTCCGGATATTAAAGT
>CAVEMF010000175.1:0-4825 GCA_963616715.1 Ruminococcus bromii
ATATATGATAAACGCAAAGCGTATTAATCGATAAAGTGAAATAAAATCACCGCAGCAGCCACAGACACATTAAGTGACTCCACTGTGCCGGCCAGCGGGATATATAAATTCTTGTCGGCCAAATTCAAAAGCGCATCACTAATGCCATTGCCTTCATTGCCGAATATAAAAATACCAGAAGACATAGCTGCTACCGTTTTATAAGGCGCCGCATTCTTGAGCGCAGTCCCGTAGAGCGATAGCCCCGTCTCCTCTTTGAGTTTTTTGATGAAATCCACTGTCAAATTCTCGTAAACCGGTATGCGAAGAATGCTCCCCATAGAGCTTCTCACCGCTTTTTCTGCAAAGGGGTCGGTGCAGCCCTTGGTCAAAAGCACCGCTTTTGCTCCAGCGGCTGCAGCGGTGCGCAAAATGGTTCCCATATTTCCCGGATCCTGCACAGAATCGAGAAGCACATAGAAACCATCTTTACAAGCTAAGAGTTCCTCTGGATCTCGCAGGTTCTTCGGCGCCATGACCAAAATGCCCTGGCCATGCTCCGTCCCGGAAAGTTCTTTCATCAATGGGTCGGTGACTTTCAGAATCCGCCACTCCAGAGCCTCTGCTTTTTCCAAAAGCAGCCGGCATCTTTCGTTTGAAAGCTGCGGCGCCGTCAAAAAGCAAGTACAACGCTCCCGCTTTTGATTCACCGCGTCCTCTACGCTGCGAAGCCCCTCCATTAAAAAGAGGCCGTAGCGGTCTCTGAATTTTTTCTGCTTCAGCTGCAGGGCACACTTCACCCATTGGTTATTTCGACTGGTAATTTCTTCTATCATTTCTTCCTCCAATCGAAATCATACTTCCAGAATTTTCACAGCCAAGTCATATACATCATCCACCGGCAGCGTATCCATGCGGCAAGTCTCTACTCCCGGATTTTTTGCGAGCAGCGAATGACCATTGGGATTTCCATAAGGGCCGCTTCGGTTCGGCAGCGTGGGACCGTAGAGCGCAATGATGGGCGTTTTCACCGCATTGGCAATATGGAGCGGTCCGGTGTCTCCGGAAATATGAAGGCTCGCTTGTTTTTCCAAAGCCATCAATTCCAAGAGCGATGTCCTTCCGATCAAGTCCACGGTATAAGGCGAAGGCGAGATCCTTTTGATTTCCTTCCCCATATCCTTTTCGTTTGGCGTCCCGGAAATCACCGTATATATCTTTTTCTCGGCCAATCTTCGTGCCAGCTCTCCCCAATAGGAAACCGGCCATTTCTTTTTCTCGCCCCGCGTGCCGGGCACCAGGACCACGTATCTCCCCTTCACGCCCTCTTTTTCCAGTAAAGCGCGAACGGTTTCCATTTCCTTAGAAAAATCTCGGAGCGGAAATTCGATAGACGTCACATCGCAACCCACAGATCGCACCACGTCCAAATACTGCTCGATGATTTGTCCATCCTTGTGGGTACCTGCGATGGGACGGTTCACCAGAAAGCTCCCCTCTCTCGCATCATTGTACCCTATGCGAGTAGAACAACCGGACAGAAAGGAAACCAGCGCACTTTTGGCAATCATCTGTAAATCGATGACCAAGTCAAAATGCCGCTCATGGAGATCTCTACGGAGCTCTCGAAGGTACGACAACTCTTTGATCCGCTTGCGATCCACCAAATAGATTTCATCGATCCAAGGCTTTCCCGGAAGAACGCCGGCAAAGGCTTGGTGAACCGCCCAGGTGATTCTCGCTTGGGGATAGGTCTTCCTGAGCGCATACAAACAGGGAAGAGCATGAAACACGTCGCCCAAAGAGCTCATCTTGATAATCAAAATGTTTTTATACGCTTTTTGTCCCATCGTTCTTCCTTCCTTCAAACTATGAAAGACTCATTTTTTCGAAAACAAAGTCCTTAATATTCCCACCGGGAAATAAAAATCCCTTGATCCCGGCTCCTTGGGCTGCTTCTATATCCCGCGTCCCGTCGCCAAAAAGCACTGCATTTTCAGGAGAAATCTCATATTTCTGCATCGCTTTTATAATCATGCCGGGCTTTGGCTTCCTACAGTCACAGCAGACATCATAGGCCGAAATGGCGGCTCCCTCCAGATGGGGACAGTAAAAAAACTCCGTCACAGTGCCGCCATAGTGGGCAAATTCCTGATTCATCTGCTCATGGAGAATTCTTACATCTTCTTCCGTGTAGTAGCCACGAGCCACACCACTTTGGTTTGTCACCACGAAAATAAGGTAACCTCTTTTTGAAAGGGCGCCGATCACTTCTCTCGCCCCTTCCACCCAATGAAGGGCTTCCATGGTGTGCACGTAGCCATCGTCGGTATTCAAGACGCCGTCGCGATCAAAAAATACAGCCTTTTTCTCTGCCTGCATATTATTTCGTCCAATCCATATCGTCAATGATCTGACAAATGATATGCGCTGCAAGCATGTGAATTTCCTGGATGCGAGCCGTCACATCACTAGGAACGATCAAAAGAGCATCGCAAAGCTCTTTCATCGCGCCCCCGCTCTTTCCGGAGGAGCCAATGGTGACGAGCCCTTTTTCGCGAGCCACGCGAAGGGCTTCGAGTACATCCGGACTATTGCCGCTGGTGGAAATGCCCCACAGCACATCGCCTGGATTTCCAAGACCTTCTACTTGTCTGGCAAAAATGCGGTCAAAGGCATAGTCATTCCCCACCGCTGT
Source organism: Ruminococcus bromii (assembly GCA_963616715.1). GTDB lineage: Bacteria > Bacillota > Negativicutes > Veillonellales > Dialisteraceae > Dialister. Next base: position 2,678 of record CAVEMF010000175.1, read on the forward strand.
CAGGATAGAAGTATCCGTCGTCAGTGCAATGGAGGGCAAAGAGCAACGTTCATTGTGAAAACGTCCTACAAATTCTGCCGCAATGTGCTGTGCATCGGCCGCACTTCCGCCATTCCCGCAAATCAAAATTTTATGGCCGCTTTGGAGCGCTTTCACACAAAGCTCTGCCATTTTTTCAATTTCCGGATATAGGCATTCGGACCGCTTGCATACAGCTTCATGATCAGAGAAAGCTGCTTCGATAGTCTCTCTCATCATTTGCTTTCCTCGATGCCTTTGCCACTTCTATTTTTCATCAGATGCTGCAATTCATCCATGAAGCTTTCAATATCTTTGAATTCACGATATACAGAAGCAAAGCGGACATAAGCCACCTGATCGAGCTTACGGAGCTCTTCCATCACGATATTTCCGATGGTCTCGCTGGACACTTCTCTCTTCATATCGTTGCGAATGCTTCTTTCCACCAATTCCACGATATCCTCGATCTGGGAAGAGGTGACATTTCTCTTTTCGCAGGCGCGAACAATGCCATTGCGAACCTTGCTCTTATCGAAAAGCTCTCTGGTGCCATTTTTCTTAATCACACGGAGCGGCATTTTCTCAATGGTTTCATAGGTAGTAAAACGACGGTTACACACCAGGCACTGGCGGCGGCGACGAATAGAAGCGCCTTCATCGGTATCGCGAGAATCGGTGACCTTGGTGTCTCTGCTGTTGCAATACGGGCATTTCATAATAGGTATCCTCCTTATATGGGGAAGCCTCGATGAAATCGAAAGTTCCCCGGAAATTAAAAGCCACACTGCACTTGCGGTGTGGCTTCTCAGTTCAAAGAAATAAATAATGGGCAAAGGTATGATTTCCATCTATGGAATCGCTGATTCAATCGTTTTCAAAAATTCTTATGATTTTTGAGTTGAGGGTTTAATCAGTGCTTCCCTATAGAAACTCTTCAGGAAATCAGCGCCTTTCGGTCATTATTTTCTGAGGAATTCCGGTACCGCAATTCCCGTTGTCGGGCGGACAGTATTGCTGAATCTACCAGCGCCGGCGGGTGCCGGAGATTTCTTCTTTTCTTCGAAACCGGTTGCAATAACAGTGATCTTGACCGTATCATTGTCCATTGTCTCATCTACAGAGGTACCGAAGATGATATTGGCTTCCGGATCTGCGGCTTCAGTAATAATCTGAGATGCTTCGCCAACTTCGAAGAGTCCCAGATCTTCATTGCCGGTAATATTAATGATGATGCCCTTGGCGCCATCGATGCTACGTTCCAAAAGCGGGCTATTGATAGCCATGGTAGCAGCGTCAGTAGCACGGCTATCGCCGGTGCCAATGCCGATGCCCATCAGTGCTTCACCCTGGTCCTTCATGATGGTTGTCACGTCAGCAAAGTCCAAGTTGATGACGCCCGGTACAGTGATCAAGTCAGAAATACCCTGGATGCCCTGACGGAGCACATCGTCAGCGGTCTTGAAAGCGTCTTTGATAGAGGTTTTCTTATCGATAATGCCCAGCAATTTATCATTCGGTACGACAAGGATAGCGTCTACGCTTTCCTTCAAACGTTCGATACCTTCCTGTGCATTCTTGGCTCTGACTCTACCTTCCCAGCTGAATGGCTTGGTGACAACCGCGATGGTCAACGCGCCGAGTTCTCTAGCGCACTGCGCAGCTACCGGAGCCGCACCGGTACCGGTACCGCCGCCCATGCCGGCAGTAACGAAAACCATGTCTGCCCCGCTCAGGGCTCTGGTCAAATCTTCACGAGATTCTTCTGCAGCTGCTTCACCGACAGACGGTTTCGCACCGGCGCCAAGGCCTTTGGTCGCTTTTTCACCGATCTGAATGGTCGTATCTGCCTTGGACTGGTTGAGTATCTGCAATTCTGTATTCGCAGCAATGAATTCTACGCCTTTTACTTCTTCATCAATCATGCGATTGACAGCATTGTTTCCGCCGCCGCCTACGCCGATAACTTTAATCTTTGCATTTCCAGACTGTTCCATATTTGCTCCTCCTCCGGGAAACTTGCTTTATCTATACACTCGGAAACCAAGTCATATACTCGGTCATATCCTACAATCATATCTTACATTGTACAATACTTTGCGCAAGTTCGCCACAGGCATAATACTACAA
>CAVEMF010000176.1:0-4808 GCA_963616715.1 Ruminococcus bromii
AGAGCTTTGGCTGCCGGGAGGAATATTTCCTCTTTCCAAGAAATAGAGTCGAGGAGCTATAGAAATTTACACGTTTTGGGTGAAAAATATTTCCTCAAGGAACCAAGCTCCACCGCAAAGTAAAACCCCCGAGAGGATGTCTCGGGGGCTTGCTTTTTCTTATACTCTTTCGCCATTGCTGATCCTGCGAATGGCTTCCTTAGCAGCTCTTTGGGCTGCTTCTTTTTTATTCTTACCGATGCCGCTTCCCATATGTTTGCCATTGATGGTGATGTCCATCCAGATGGTTTTGTCATGGGCCGGGCCTTCGTCTTTGGTGACAATGTAGTGGATTTCCACGTCGCCGTGCTTCTGCACCATTTCCTGCAGGTCCGACTTGTAGTCGTGGTCATAGTCGCCTTGATCGATGAGGTCCAGGAATTTCTTCATGTGCCCTAAGATGAAGCGGGAGGCCACTTCGTAGTTGTTATCCAGATAGATAGCGCCGATGACCGCTTCGAAGGCATCGCCCAGGATGGAGATGCGGGTGCGGCCGCCGGACATTTCTTCTCCTTTGCCCAGGCGCATGTATTCGCCTACGTGGAATTTCGCCGCGCACTCGGCGCAGGAGGGCTTGCACACCACGCTGGCTTTCGCGCGGGTGAGCTCGCCTTCCGGCCAGCTGGGGAAGCGCAGGAAAAGGTATTCACCAATGACCAGGTCGAGGATCGCATCGCCCAAGAATTCAAGCCGTTCATTGTCATGAATGACTTCATTTTTGTGTTCATTGGCGTAGGACGTATGGGTCAAAGCGGTATTTAAAAGCTCTGCATTTTGCACGGGAATTTCATTTTCCTCGGCAAACCGCTTGATTTTCGCTATACGTTCCCGTCTTTTGATATCTGCATGACTCATGCTTCATAGCGCCTCATGATGACTACTGCATTGTGGCCGCCGAAACCGAAGGCATTGGACATGGTCACATTGACGGAGAGGTCTCTCGGGCCATCTTTGGCATAGTCCAAGTCGCATTCCGGATCCGGGGTCTGGAGATTCAAAGTCTGGTGGACTTTGTTGTGTTCGATGGAGAGCGCGCATACCACTGCTTCGATAGCGCCGGCTGCGCCCAAGAGGTGACCGGTCATGGATTTGGTGGAGTTCACCACGATGTCATAGGCATGCTGGCCCAGGACTTCTTTGATGGCCTTGGTTTCGTTCTTATCGTTCAGGCCGGTGGAGGTGCCGTGGGCATTGATGTAGTCGATGTCTTCCGGGGAAATGCCGGCATCAGCGATGGCATTTCTCATGCAACGAGCTGCCAGTTCGCCGCCCGGACGAGGAGCGGTGATGTGATACGCATCGCCATTGGTACCGTAGCCGATGACTTCGGCATAAATGTGAGCGCCTCTCTTCTTGGCGTGTTCCAGTTCTTCGAGGATCAGGACACCGCTGCCTTCACCGAGGACGAAGCCATCACGGCGTTCATCGAAGGGGCAGGAGGCTTCTTCCGGTGGGCATTCACGGGAGGACAGAGCGTGCATCGCCGCAAACCCTGCCATCGGCGCTTTGGAAACAGCTGCTTCCGTGCCACCGGCAAACATCACATCTGCGTCGCCCCACTGAATCATGCGGGTCGCACGACCGAGAGCGTTATTTCCGGAAGCGCAAGCAGTCACGTCGGTGAGGACCGGTCCCTGGAGACCGAAGGTGATAGAAACCATACCGGAAGCCATGTTTGCAATCATCATAGGTACGGCGAAAGGATTCACCTTGCCCGGGCCGCGCTTCTCGATGCGTTCTACCGTTTCTTCCATGGTATTGATGCCGCCGATGCCGGTACCGATGATGGTGCCCACGCGGTTCGGATCTTCCGCGGTCATATCGAGCTTCGCATCTTCTACCGCCATCTTCGCAGCCGCTACTGCGAGCTGCGCATTTCTATCCATGTGGCGGACGGTCTTCTTGTCGCCTACATAGGTCACTGGGTCGAAATCTTTGACTTCGCCGGCGATTTTGACGGGGAAGTCAGAGGCATCAAACTGGGTAATCGGGCCTACGCCGGATTTCCCTTCCAAAAGGGCATTCCAAAATGCATCTACACCGATACCTACCGGAGATACGACACCCATACCGGTGACTACGACTCTTCTTTTTTCCATAAAAGCACACCTTTCTTGCAATCGATTGTATGAAATCTATTTCTATAAAAATATTGGACTTGAACCACGAGCTGTGATTTCAAATCCATCGGAGTATCTGTGATATACGTTTGAGGGTTAGTAATCGGTAGTCAGTGATCAGTGATTAGTGATCAGGAACTGCTTAGCTGCCGTCCCAACACTACCCATTTGACCGCCAAATACTGCCCGTGAAAAACAAGTGCAAAGAGCGCACTGCCCTTCTACTTATTCGGAGAAAACTTCAAAAAAACAGACAACCTTTTCTGATCCTGTCATCCGCTTTTTTCAAGTATTTTCCTTGAAGTAATCATAAGGCCAAGCCGGAGGAAATCCTCCGGCGTCCTTATGGATGTAGGAATTACATCTGGCTGTCGATGTAGTCTACAGCGTTCTTTACGGTTTTGATCTTTTCAGCAGCATCGTCCGGGATTTCGATATCGAATTCTTCTTCGAATGCCATGATCAGTTCAACGATGTCCAGGGAATCAGCGCCCAGGTCGTCGATGAAAGTGGAATCGATGGTTACATCAGCTTCGCTAACGCCCAGCTGGTCAACAACGATTTTCTTTACTCTGTCAAAAGTGCTCATTACGGTTTCACCACCTTTCTATGCGGAGGTGTATTCCCCCAAATTGTACCTTTTAGATTATATTACATAACCATTCCGCCGTCTACTTTTAAAACTTGGCCGGTGATGTAGCTTGCATCGTCAGACGCGAGGAAACATACCGCAGAGGCGACGTCTTCAGCCTGGCCCATACGGCCAAGGGGAATGGACTGAAGCATCATTTCTTTATTCTTTTCCGGAATCACATCGGTCATATCGGTAGCGATGAAGCCCGGTGCTACTGCATTGACGCGTACATTTCTAGGAGCCAATTCCTTCGCGCAGGCTTTAGTGAGGCCGATGACGCCGGCTTTTGCAGCGGCATAATTTGCCTGGCCTGCATTGCCCATGAGACCGACTACAGAGGCGATATTCACAATAGAGCCTTTTTTCTTTCTCATCATCATCTGCGCTGCGGCTTTGGTGGTGAGGAAGGTGCTCTTCAGGTCCGTATCCAGGACTGCATCCCAGCTTTCTTCCTTCATGCGGATCAGAAGACCGTCGCGGGTGATGCCGGCATTATTGACCAGCACATCGAGTCCGCCGAATTCATCTTTCACGGTCTTGAAAATGCGATCCACATCTTCCGCCTTGGACACATCGCCCTGGATGGTGAAGGCTTTGCCGCCAGCTGCTTCGATTTCCGCTTTCACTGCGTCCGCAGCGGCTGCATTTCCGGCATAGTTCAGTGCTACGGCATAGCCTTTCGCAGCCAAAGCCAAAGCGATGGCTTTGCCAATACCGCGAGAAGCGCCGGTGACCAGCGCACTTTTTTCGATATTTTCCATATTATTCTCCCTTCATCGCCTTGAGAGCTTCTTCCACCGTTGCCAGGTCTTCGGCGTGGCAGCATGGAATAGAACGGTCGATTTTCTTCATGAAACCGGAGAGTACAGTGCCCGGGCCTGCTTCCACCGCGTGGGTCATGCCACCGGCCACCATGTTCCGGATGGATTCATCCCAATGCACCGGATGGGCTGCCTGGTCGACCAGGTTCTGACGGATATCAGTGGCCTTGGTTTCTTCCTTGGCATTCACATTCGCTACCACCGGGATGGTGGTGTCGTGGATGTCAATCTTGTCCAGCACTTCTTTCAAGCGCAGAGCTGCCGGTTCCATCAAAGTAGAATGGAATGGCGCGCTGACCTTCAGCATCACCGCACGGCGAGCGCCGGCTTCTTTCAAAGCCACGCAAGCCTTCGCCACAGCGTCCGTAGCACCGGCGATGACCACCTGACCGGGGCAGTTGAAATTGACTGCCTGTACCGGGAGGGTGTCGGTAGAAACTTCACCGCAGACTTTCACGATGGTCTCCGGCGTGGAGCCGATGACAGCGGCCATGCTGCCTTCGCCCAGCGGTACCGCTTCCTGCATGAATTTCCCGCGCAGATGGACAGTGTGCACCGCATCGGCAAAGGAAATAGCACCGGCAGCCACCAGAGCGGAGTATTCACCCAAGCTGTGCCCGGCAGCGATGTCAGGGGTCAGGCCGTGCTCCTTCAGCACCTGCCATACCGCTACGCTGGCGGTAAGGATGGCGGGCTGGGTGAATTCGGTCTTCATCAGCTCTTCATCCGGGCCTTCAAACATCATTTTGGAAATAGAAAATCCTAGTGTTTCATCGGCTTCTTTAATCAGTGCTTTGACAGAATCATATTTCTCATAGAGATCCTGTACCATGCCTACTTTCTGAGAACCCTGTCCGGGAAACAGAAATGCAGTCTTCATTGTATCACGCTCCTATGTAGTAGTTTTAAAAGGTAAATTCACCTATGTATTTATAATATAAGTTGAAAATAAGAAACGAGAAGTGAGAAGTGATGGTGCGGCGAACAATTTAAAAAGCGCCGCGAGTTTCGGAAATAGTGAAGCGCATTTACTTGCGTTCTTACACCAACGGGTTGAAAACCATAGTGAAGAAATAGCTAAATGCGGAATGCACTTTGCTATCACCGCCATGTTTCAGTAGCCGACCAGAAGCCAGCAGCTAGAAGCCAGGAGCAACGCCACCATGCTCGCACTAGCGAGAGATGCACCTTCAC
>CAVEMF010000177.1:0-4803 GCA_963616715.1 Ruminococcus bromii
GGGTGGAAGGATGGAGGTGCTTCGCAGTGGGGCTCCGGATCGGGTACTGGCTTTGCTTTTGGACAAAGCGGCGGCCGAGGGGGCGAGCGATGTGCATATCGAGCCGGAGGAAGGTCGCGTGCGGGTGCGTTTCCGCATCGACGGGCTTCTCTCGGATCGGTATGAATTGCCTTTGTCCTTGGCCCCCGGTTTGTCTGTCCGGGCCAAAGTGCTTGGCCGGATGGATGTGGGAGAGAGCCGGCTGCCTCAGGATGGGAGTTATCGCGAAGTGCGCGGCGGGATTTCTTATGATTTCCGCATTTCCATCCTGCCTTCTCTCTACGGCGAAACGATCGTGATCCGTATCCTTTCGGGGAAGGTGGATTTCATTGAGCGAAATGAGCTGGGGATGCTACCGGCGCAAGAGGCGATATTCAAGAAGGCACTCGCTCGCGGGCAGGGGATGATCCTCACCACCGGTCCCACCGGCAGCGGGAAGACGTCGACGCTCTATGCGGCGCTGAAGCTTTTGAATCAGGAGTCGGTGAGTATCATTTCCATCGAGGATCCGGTGGAGTATCGGCTGCCGGGGGTGACGCAGCTTTCGGTGAATGAGCGGTCGGGGCTGACTTTTGCGCGGGGACTGCGGTCCTTGGTGCGCCAGGACCCGGACATCGTGATGATTGGAGAAATCCGAGATAAAGAGACGGCGGAGATTGCCATCCACGCGGCGCTGACGGGCCACCTGGTGCTTTCGACGCTCCACACGAATAACGCGGCGTCGGCGCCGCTTCGGCTCATGGACATGGGCGTGGCGCCCTACCTCCTATCGGCGTCGCTGTCCCTCGTGATGGCCCAAAGGCTCGCTGGAAAGGTGTGCCCTTCTTGCGGGTCGGATTTCCTTTTGAGCCAAGAGGAGGCGGCGTCTCTTGGGATTCCGATTTCTTATGTAGGGAAATCGGTGCGAAGCGGGGCGGGCTGTCCCCATTGTCACGGCAAGGGCACCAAGGGACGGACCGGGATATTTGAAATGATTTCCATCGGCCGAAGGGAAAGGGAGCTGATCCATCATGATTTCTCTTTGGACAAATTGGGTGAGGCGCTGAAGGAAATGGGCCCCACCATGGGCGAGGCGGCGCTGGCCAAGATGGAGGCGGGGCTCATCTCGCCGAAGGCTTGCGCGGAAATATTGGCAGGGGAGGCGTGACTATGGATATAGAGAAACTGGCGGCGTCGCAGCCGGCGATGACGGATATTCATGTGACCGAGGGCGAGGCTGTGATGATTCGCGTCTATGGCGCGCTGAAGAAGCAGAAGGAAATCATGGACGCTGCGGCTATGGACGCTCTTTTGGATGCCTATTTGCCTTGCGAGAAAAAAGAAATGCTTGAGAAGAACGGCGCTTGTGACGCCGCTTTTTCTGTTGGTGATTTGCGCTGTCGCCTCCATGTGTACAAGGCCGGAGGCAAGCGGGCGGCGGCGATCCGCATCCTGCCGGCCATGGAAAGCGCCGGGGAGGATCCCGATAAGCCGTGGATGGAAAAGCTGGCGCAGCTCGATCGGGGCCTCGTGCTTTTCACCGGCGCGTCGGGCAGCGGCAAGAGCACCGCTATGGCCCGGCTTCTCACCATGATTGGGCAGAAGCGGGCGTGCCACGTGGTGACCCTGGAGGATCCGGTGGAGTACATTCTCACATTGGACAAAGCCCTGGTGCATCAGCGAGAAATCGGGCGGGACGCGGCAGATTTCGCCGGCGGCGTGAGAGAATCGCTTCGCGAGGACCCGGACGTCATCGCGGTGGGTGAGATGCGAGACGCCGAAACCATTTCCGCTGCTTTGACCGCTGCCGAGACGGGGCACCTGGTGATCGGCACTCTCCACTCGGCCCGGGCCAAGGACGCCGTGGGCCGCATGATCCATGCCTTTCCATCGGAACGGGAAAATGAAATCCGAAGCCTCCTCTCGGCCAATCTCTCGGCCATCGCAGCCCAAGTGCTGTGGCGGGCGGGGAAGGAAACCTACCTGGTGCGAGAAATCCTAACCAATGTCCCTGCCATCTCCCACCTCATTCGCGAAGGCAAGGAGGAGCAGATCCCTTCCTACATGGAAATGGGCACCAATAACATGCGCACCATGCGCCAGGCCATTTACGGTTTGAAGGACATCAGCGAGCGGGAGAGGGAGAAATTGCTGAAATGTTTGGGGTAGTGCTGTCGATTTAGTGATCAGTGATTAGTGATCAGTGATCAGGACGCATTTGATGCTATTTACACATATCGGGGTTATCCGTATATAGGCACTGACGTTAAACGCGTCCTAATTACTGACCACTAATCACTGATCACTAAACCACTAGTATTCATAGGAGGCACATCATGAACCGTTTCCACTACAAAGCCTACGACGAGGAGGGGAAGAGGGTGGAAGGCGTGGTGGCAGCGAAGTCTCGCAAGGATTTGGCGGGGGCGCTCCGCTCGCGGGGGCTGCATCCGATCCATATCGCAGAAGCGAAGGAGAAAAAGCATCTCTTCGCGAAGGCGCCGTTTCATAGCCGGAAGAAATTGGCGCTCCTATCCTCCGAGTGGGCGTCTCTTTTGGACGCGGGGCTTCTTCTGACGGACTCCTTGCAGCTCCTCGCAGGGCACCGGACAGGGCGCGAGAAGGACATCCTCCTCGCCTTGGGGGAGCGGATTTCTGCGGGCCATCCGGTGTGGGAAAGTGTATCAGAGACAGGCGTATTTCCGCCTTTTTTTATTTCCATGATCCAAGTGGGCGAGATGACCGGGACGCTGCCGGAGGAGCTCGCCGCCGCATCGCTCTACTATCGGAAGGAAGACGCCTATATAAAAAAGCTCCAAAGCACCCTGGCCTATCCGGCCTTTGTGCTCACCTTTGCCTTCGCAGTGCTCTTGGTGATTTTGCTTTTCATCTTGCCTTCCTTTGAAACTTTATTTGAAACCTTGGGCATCCCGCTTCCTGCCGGTGCGGCCGCGGGGCTGGCAATCGGCGGATTTCTAAGAGAATCCGGCTCTCTCTTGGCGCTCGTCCTTTTCTTGGCCTTGGGCGGACTTCTTCTCTATGGCGAGACGGAGAAGGGGAAAGAGGCGCGGGAGCGGTTTCTTTACCAATTTACCTTTTATCGCCGCATGCTCCTCATCCGCTTCGCGCTCTCCCTGTCGGCTTTTTTAGAAAGCGGCAAGACGTTGTCCGAATCCTTGGCGGATGCGGGAGATGTGGTAGGAAATCCGGCGGCCAAGAGCGCCCTTGCCCGCGTGCGTCACGCGTTGGAGCGGGGCGAGGCATTTCCCAAAGCTTTGAAGGTCAGCGGATTCTCGCTCCCCATCATGACCGAGCTTTCCCGCGTGGGCATGGAGAGCGGCGAGCTGCCGAAATTCTTGCGAAAAGCCGCGGAGCTCATGGGTGAGGAAACCGAAGAAAAGCTTCGCCGCTTCCGCGTCATCCTAGAGCCCGCCCTGCTCCTCTTCGTAGGCGCCCTCACCGCCTTCGTCATCTTCTCCGTCATGCTCCCGGTCTTTGAGATGGCGGGGAGGAGCTTAGGATAGAGGCTAAAGCGCGCTCTTGTGAAAGTTAGGAGTTAGGAGTGAGGAGTGAAGGTGCGCCGCACAATTCATAAAGCGGCGCGAGTTTTGAAATAAGAAAAAACGCGATTACCTGCTTCCCCACTACCGTGAACCGTTTACCGTATAACCGTTTACCGTGCATACTACCGATAGCGAGCCGCGGAGCGATAAACTCTTACGAAAAAGTGTGTCATGCCATGGCTCGCAATCGCTAAACAAGTCGGTGAACGGTTACACGGTAAACGGTTACACGGTAGTGGGGAAGCAGGTCCGCGCGCCCCGACTACCGACCACCGACTACTTAATCACCGAAAGGAGTCACTTAATGCCAAATGCGATCATCTTCGACATGGACGGCACGCTTTTTGATACGGAAGCGGTGTTTCAGAAATATTGGAATCAAATCGCCACGGAGAGAGGAGTTACTCTTTCCGATCATTTTAAATATGAAATCTGCGGCACCAGCGGCGCGCCTATGAATCTTGTCATCGAGAAGCACTATGGCGTCTCCGATGGGACGGCCATCCAAATGGAATGCAAGAGGCGGGTGGCTGAGGAGCTTTTACGTGGCGTTCCCTTAAAGCCCGGGTGCATGGAAATTTTGGAATATTTCTATGAAAAGAAAATCCCCATGGCCATTGGAAGCAGCAGCCGGCGGGTGCAGATCGAGAGCAATCTGCAAGTTTCGAGAGCGGCTCACTATTTCTCCGCCATCGCCTCGGGCGATGAAGTGGAACGAGGCAAGCCTTATCCTGATATATTTCTCTTAGCCGCCAAGCGCTTAGGGGCAGAGCCTTCTGCCTGCTACGTTTTCGAAGACAGCCCCAACGGCATCCGCGCCGCCCACGCCGCCGGCATGCATCCCATCCTCATCCCCGACCTCATGCCGGTGACGGAAGAGATTCGAGGGCTCTGTGATGGGGTCTATGGGACGCTGACAGAAGCGATGAGGTTTAGTAATTAGTGATCAGTGATCAGTGATTAGGACGCGTTTGGCGCAAGCGAGCCGTTCTGTATAAGCTTTTAGGTAAGGAAGTAGCTAAACGCACCCTGACCTCTGATCACTAATCACTGACCACTAATCCGATAGCAGGATTCATCACGAACGACGATACAGGCCCGCGCGCCCTGATCACTGACCACTAAAATCCGATAGCAGGCTTCAATGCGAGCGACGATGCAGGCCCGTGCGCCCTGATCACTGATCACTAATCACTGACCACTAAATCCCTAGCCCTATTTA
>CAVEMF010000178.1:0-4792 GCA_963616715.1 Ruminococcus bromii
AAACGCGCCGACTTTCCAAACTTGCGGCGCTTCCTGATTTGTGCGCCGCACCTCCCCCTGACCCCTGAACCCTGAACCTTGCCCCCATCCCAAAGACTTTTGCGCACTATTTGTCACTCAACCGGTATGCTTCCAAACTTCCATTCCTTGCTTTCATCTGAAAAATGGCCTACCATACAAGTATAATAAACTGTACTTACATAAAGGAGACCTCCTATGATTGCAATGAATGATTCCAGCCTGAGAAATAATATAAAATCCGTCTTTGACCGCTGCGCTGACGACGCTGAGACCGTCATCGTCACCAGAAAAGACAATCGTAACATCGTCATCATGTCAGAAGACGCCTATAACAATCTGCTTGAAAATCTGTACCTTCGTACCTCCATAGCCAATTACCAGCACCTGCTTCATAGCATCTCCCAAGCAAAAGCAGGAAAACTTTCCAGCCGAGAGCTTGTGGAGGAGGAATAAGTTATTGGCAGAAGACGCCTCGCTTTCTTTTTATTTCCTAACCAGCTTTTTTACAATTAAAATCCCCCAAGTTCACCCATTTCTATAAGTGAACTTGAGGGATTTTCTATTTTGACCGAATGAATCAACTTTCGGAAATCGATAGCGTCATTTGATGAGCCCTCTATCCTTGTAAATCACCAGCGCGGCCAGGAGGAAGAAGGCGGCGGTGGACCAGAAGACCATGCCGTAGCCCCACTGCATAGCCAGGGCGCCGGAGGCCATGGGACCTGCCACATTTCCCATGAGAGAGAAGCTGGCGGCAAAGCCTACCACCACGGTGCGTTTCTCCGATGGCACAGAGGAGGCAAGGACGGTATTCGCCAATGGCATGATCATGCCAAGAGAACATCCCACCAGGCCTCGCATGACGCCCAAGGAAATCACTTCCGGCATCATGTATTGCAACATGAAATTCAAGCCGGTCACTGTGGACGCGACGATGAGGAGGCTGGCAATCGGCACGCGGGCCGCCAGGCGCGCTACGCTCAAAGAAGAAATCACGCTGGTGCCACCGGCCGCAAAGATCATGACGCCTACGATGGTAGCCACCGCCATGGCATCGCCGCCCATCATTTCTTTGATGTACAGCGGAAGGATGGGGCCGATGCCGGTCATGCCGCAGTTACACAGGAATTGCAGCATCACCATGAGCCGCACCACCGGATTTTTAAGGAAATAGGAAAAATTCTTCCAAAAAGATTCGCGCTTTTTCCCCTCACCCTTCCCGATCCCTTTGGGTAGATACACGATGATGGCCACAAGGCACAGGAGCGAGAGCACAGAGAACGCGATAAAGGGCATGCGGTAGCCGAAGAGATCCGCCACCAGCCCGCCGGCCAATGGGCCAAACATGACGCCCATGACCATAGCCGCCTGAAACACGCCCATAGCCCAGGGCATCTTCTCCTTCGGCGTCACGTGCATCACCAAAGACATGCCCACCGGGATAAAGCCGCCGCACATCCCTTGCAGCATGCGGAGAAATAGCATTTCCCAAGGAGAACTGGTGAAATACATGGCGCCTATCACCACGGTCAGCACTGTCACGATGACGACCAAAGAAAATTTTGCACCCTTCTTATCAGCCTTCAGCGTCCAGTACGGCGCCGCCATGGACACGAAGAAAGGCGTCACGCCGGAAATGAGCCCGGCCCAGAAAGCCGCCTCCCCCGGGTCCTCCACACCAAGCTCGGATGTCAAGAAGAGTGGGATGAAGGAAATCACGCCGATGATAGAAATCCCCGTCCCTATCACCACGGCGGACACGATATATACAATTCGTTTCCAATGATCTATGGAATCCATATAGTACCTCGATGTGTAAGTGGGAAATACGCTATTGGTTTAGTAATTGGGGGGCAGTAATCAGTGATCAGTGATCAGTGATCACTAAACCGATAGCGTCATCCCCCACTATTTCCTAATCTTCGAAATCAGTCCTGTGGTGGAGTATCCATCTACGAAGGAGAGGATTTCCACTCGTCCGGCATACTGGCGGCCGGCCACTTCTTCCGGTTTGTAATCGCCACCTTTGACGAGGATGTCCGGCTTCAAATGAGAGAGAAGCTCCTCCGGTGTGTCTTCACCGAAAATCACCACACCGTCCACCATACGAAGGGCCGCCAGCATGAAGGCGCGGTCCTTTTCTCCATTCACCGGACGCTCCTCGCCTTTGAGGCGCTTCACGGAAGCATCGGAATTGAGGCCGATCAGGAGATGGGCCCCCAGCTTGGCCGCCTGGGTCAGGTAGGTGATATGCCCGCGGTGGAGCATGTCGAAGCAGCCATTGGTGAAGACCACTGTCTCGCCCTGAGCCTGCCAGAGCCGTACTTTTTTCTCTGCGTCTTCCCAGGAGAGGAGGCGTTCCTCATCGCTCACGCAGCCGCCGTCCTGCCAAGCCTTCAGCACTTCTTGGCGCTTTACTTGATAGGTCCCGACTTTGGAAACCGCGATGCCGGCTGCCGTATTCGAAAGCTCCAGGATGGTGTCCATAGGGAGACCCGCAGCCACTGCCGCTGCGGTCACAGCGATCACCGTATCGCCAGCGCCGGACACGTCGAACACATCCTGCGCCATCGACGCCCGGTGGATGGCTCCATTTTCTCCCAGGCAAGTGATGCCTTTCTCGGAACGGGTCACAAAGAGATAGGTGAGTCCGTAATCCTTCCGCACCTTCTCGCCCGCTTCGATGATAGCTTCATCCTCATTGGGCACAGCTCTTCCGATGCAGTCAGAGACCTCTTTAATATTCGGCGTGATGCCGTAAGCGCCCTTGTATTTCGTCCAGTCGCTCCCCTTCGGGTCTACCAGGACCGGCACGCCGTAGCGGCGAGCCATTTCTATCACCGCCTGCGCCACTTCATCGGTGATCATGCCCTTGCCATAGTCAGAAAGCACGATGCTTCCCAGGCCCTCTTCCAAAAGATCGGTGAGCCAGGAAGTCAAAATTTCTCTTTCCTTCCCATCCATCGGCCGCTTCTCCTCGAAGTCGAGGCGCATCATCTGCTGCCTAGCGCCAAGGATGCGCACCTTCGTGGTGGTGCGATAGCCGGGCGTCACCAGAAGGCCGCTCTTATCGATGCCTGCCTCGTCTAAAAGGTGCGAGAGGAGCTCGCCATTGGCATCATCGCCCCGCATGCCGCACATGTAGACCTGACAGCCCAGGGAAGAGAGATTTGCCGCCGTATTCGCCGCACCGCCCAGCACATTTCTCTCCGACTTCACCAAATTCACCGGCACCGGCGCCTCCGGGGAAATACGATCCACACTGCCGGTCACATAGCGGTCCGTCATAATGTCGCCGATGACAGCCACCTTCACTTGTAAAATATCCTTAGTCAGGAAACGTTCTCCATCTTGTCTCATGGTTTGCCTCTTATCCATAAAAATAGCTTCGCGAAATGCCGCAAAGCTTTTTAGATTTTCTATTCTATTATAACCGATGAAAAGCACTATTTCCAAAGGGCAATCGCCATGTCCGCCATCTTTTCATAGCCCTTCCCATTGGGATGGAGCCCGTCAGCATACCATGCGTCCTCCGCCGGAAAGGCATTCGAGAAATCCAGGCACAGAAGCCCCAAGTCCTTCGCTAGATTCCGCAGGAAATCCCCGTACAGCGAGAGCGATTTCTGATTTCCCGCGAAATTCTCCTCCGACTGCCAGCCGGTGTAAATGCTTTCCCTCGTAGCTAAAGGCGGGATGCCGATGGTAAGCGGCACTTTGGCCGCCGCCTCAAAGATCAGCTCTGACACTTTCCTTTCTATAAAGTCCAGCCGATAGCCGCAAAGGATATCATTGGTGCCGCCCATGAAAAAGAAACTTTCGCCCGCCTCGGCCAGTGCCAAAAGCCCTCGCAGGTCGCATGCTATATCGCTGACCGTCGCCCCGCAGACGCCATGGTTATATAAGGAAATAGCCGGCAGCGCCTTGTCCGCCAGGGCGATCCAGCCCCGCCCCGGCAACGCTCCGTAGCCGGCCGTCAGACTGTCGCCGAAGCAGTGAATGGCTTTGATTTCTTTCCACTCTATCATGGTGGGGCCTCCTTTTGAGGAAAATAGTAGTCAGTGATCAGTGGTCAGTGATCGGGACGCGTTTACCTTTTACTCCAGTTTGGTATTTATACCGCTATCGAAATTTATAATCAGTAATCAGTGGTCGGTAGACGAAAGATTAGTTATGTGCGCAAGCAGGTACACGCGCCTGACTACTGATCACTGACCACTGATCACTATTTTCCCAACAGCCTCTGCAATATCCCCGGCCGCAAAATGGTTTCATAGAACAATTTCACCGTATAATCCCTTCGGCAGTTTTGGATCTGCAGGAAGAGGCTATACTCTGCCTCGGACATGCGGACGATCACGTAGTCGCCGCCGTCGGGGATGAGCGTCTCGTAGAGTCCCTGGTTCTGCACGATTTTCTCGATGGCACTCTCGGCGCTCGGCTCTACCGGTGCTTCATCGGTGATGTCGATCCAGTCCGACTCCGGTACGCCGGCCTCCAACTTGCGGATCTTGAGAGACTTGATCTTCGGCGCCATTTTCGCCAGGAAACCGCCTTTGAGCTTTGTCATGGCGTCGAAGATTTTCCATTTCATAAGCACATTGAGCTCGTCCGTATTTCCTACCGCTGCCGCATCGAAGCCGAAATACTCTGCTATTTTCTTTGGACTACAATCGGGCGCTTTTTTCTTCGGCACCAGTCCTTGATTCAGCATATAGGTAAAAGTGGTATGCAAATCGATACAGTACACATCATCGTATAAATAAAGCTTTTC